>NZ_NHBI01000039.1:0-62841 GCF_002167505.1 Sulfitobacter sp. TMED3
ATGTGCAGGCGGATGTCAGCCATGGGGACAAGATGCGGGGCGACCTTGGCCTGGTCGGGGCTGCCGGTTGCCAGCAGGTCGGTCAGGCGCGCACGCAGCGTGGCCCATGCGTCGGGGCCCAGATCCATGACGTCATTCCAATAGGGCACATCGAAGACAGGATCGAAGTGGAGCAGGATCAGATCTTCGGCCTCTACCGCGGCCATGTCGAGCACCATATCCCCGATCGCCACGCCGCAGCGCGGTTCGAGCGTGTCGGTGGAAAACACACCGTAAGGCAGGTTGTTGAGCGGGAAGTCGGTGTCGGCGCTGTTCGCGCTTTCAACCCAAGAGGTGAGCAGTGTCATCGGTGTTCCTTGCGTGTCGCAGCGGGTGCGGGAAAGCTACCTTGCAAAATCTGCTTCGTTGGTAATAGTCCTTTGTGTAACTAACAAGCGATTGCCCTGATGCCAGACCAGAATTTCGAGCTGACCCATTTCCTGCCTTACCTTCTAAACCAGGCAGCGGAAGCGAGCAGTCTGGCGTTTCAGCGCACCTATAAAGATCGCTACGGGATGCTGCGGACCGAGTGGCGGGTGCTGTTTCATCTGGGGCTTTATGGCGAGATGACGGCCAGCGATATCGGGCAGCGGGCGAATATGCATAAGACCAAGATCAGCCGTGCGGTGCAAAAGTTGACAGAGCGACGCTTTGTGACGCGGCTGCGCGGGGATCAGGACCGGCGGACCGAGATGCTGTCCCTGACGACACAGGGTCGCGCGGCCTATGAGCATCTTTACGAGGTGGCAAAGGCCTATGACGCGCGTCTGACGGCGGATTTAACGGCGGCGGAGCGGGAGACGCTGAAGCGGTTGCTGGTGAAGCTGGCGGCGGGACAGGGCAGCGCGGGCTGACGGCGAGCTGTCGGGTGCCAGAGGGCGACGGGGGGCACATGCCCCCGCACGCAGGTTCAAAAGTTGATATCGACGCCGGGTAGGTCCAGCGCTTTCATCAGGTCGCGTAGCTCTTGCCGCGCCGCGACATTCGAGATGTTCAGCTGCTTGACGCCGATATCCTTGAGGTCGAGCAGGGTCAGGCCACGGGGGAAGAGCTCGCGGAAGATGACGCGTTCGTTAAAACCGGGGGCAATGCGGAACCCGATGCGTTTGCTCAGGTTGGCGATGGCGCGTTCCATCTTGTCCTTGTTCACCATGCGCTGCGCGCCCATGCGGTTGCGCACGACGATCCAGTCGATCGGGGCAAGGCCCGCTTGGGCCCGCAACTGCCGCGCGTTCCAGACCATTTCGGAATAGACGGAAGGGCCGGTGATCTTGTCGCCCATAGCGTCGGTGCGCGCCAGCAGATCGAAATCGATAAAGCTGTCGTTCAGCGGCGTGATCAGCGTGTCGGCCAGCGAATGCGCCACCTGGCTGAGACGGGTGTGGGACCCCGGGCAGTCGATCAAGATGAAATCGGACGTCGGTTCAAGCTCTGCCACGGCGGCGCTGAGGCGGTGGTCGTAGATGTTTTCGCCGGGCTGCAGGCTGCTTGCTTCGATCTCTGGCAATTCGTGCATCTCGGGCGAGGGGAGATCGAGCTCGGCACTGGCGAGGAAGGATTTACGGTTGTCGACATAGCGCCCGAAGGTGCGTTGGCGCAGGTCCAGATCCAGCACGCTGGTCTTATGCCCCATCCGTGCAAGGGCTGTCGCCACATGCATCGAAACGGTGGATTTCCCCGCCCCGCCTTTTTCATTCCCGACGACGATGATATGCGCCATTGCCTTTTGTCCCTTTCACTCCCCGTTTTTATCGGGGTCACATTGGGAAAAACCATATGGCAGCGATGGCGCTTTTGAAAGCGTTTGTGGCTCTAGATTGTGGTTATTGTTGCGAAATTCACCCGCTGGAACGCGCCGCGCAGGGGCAGTGCCTGCTAGCCCGATCGGCGCAGCGGCGGGGTGTGTGCGCCCATGGCGCCGGTGTCGATCGCGACGGCGGTATCCTGGGGCGCATCCAGATGGGCGCGGCAATCGGCGGCGATCTGGGTCAGCGCATCATGGGGCCCGTGCAGACGTTCCAGCGCGCCAGCAAGCACCAGCGCCTGCGCATAGCTGCCACGGGCGACCAGATCGCGGGCTGCGGTCAAATCCTCGACCGGGAGGGGGGCGGGATCAGCCTGCGCGCGCGGGGCCTTGCCGCTGTTGGCACCGCGAGCCGGTCGGGGTGGGGTAGAGAGCGGGAAAGCGGGCATCAGCGAACCTTTCGTGGAGGGCTGAGAGGACTATGGGCCGTAGTTGCTTTCTAAAACCTAAACAGCCGCCGCTTTGTTCCGTAAAATGTGACCTGACCCTTGGGCAAGGACACGATGTCGCGCCTCGGGTTAAGTCGCAGTCGTGAAACGAAAAATGGCGCGCCCGCGAGGGCACGCCATTTCTGAATTCCGCAATGGAAAGGGTTTAGAAGCCCAGACCTGCGTATTTGTTTTTGAACTTGGACACGCGGCCGCCGGTGTCCATCAGGCGGGATGTGCCGCCGTTCCATGCAGGGTGCACGGAGGGGTCAATATCCAGCGCCAGTTGGTCGCCTTCTTTGCCGTAGGTCGATTTCATTTCCACAACGGTGCCATCTGTCATTTTGACGTTGATGGTGTGGTAATCGGGGTGTGTATCGGCTTTCATGACAGCTCTCCTTACGCGTTCGCGCCAGATTTTGGCTTGTAGTGTACGTTTTCAACGATACGTGCCGACTTACCACGACGCGAGCGCAGGTAGTACAGTTTCGCACGACGCACACGGCCACGACGGACAACGGTGATGCTTTCGATGTTGGTGGAGTGCAGCGGGAATACGCGCTCTACGCCTTCACCAAAGGAAATCTTGCGCACGGTGAACGAACCGGCAATGCCGTGGCCGTTGTTGCGTGCAATGCAGACGCCTTCGTAGTTCTGAACGCGGGTACGTGTACCTTCGGTCACTTTAAAGCCCACGCGGATGGTGTCACCGGCGCGGAAGTCAGGGATTTCTTTCCCCAGTTCGGCGATTTGTTCCGCCTCGATCTCAGCAATCAGGTTCATCTGATCGTCTCCTATGAATGCTCGCGGTTAGTCCACGAAGTTTTGTGCGATCCAATAGCTTCGGTCTGTCTGGCGGGCCCGCCGTGGCGTCCCATCGAAGGTAGGGTCAACTTTGCTTGTCATCTGCGGATGCAGAAAAGACTGGAGCCGCACGTGCGCGATTCCAGACTTGCGCGTCGTATAGGCGGGATGCCCCTTCAGATCAAGAGCGTATCACCCGTACACGCGCATGTTTTCAGCCGGTGAAATAGGGGCGCAGATTGTGCCGCACGCGGTCCAGTACGGTGTCGCCCTCCAGATCGGGGACGAAACGTTGGCCGGTAATCGCCTCGAACGCGTCGATATAGACTTGCGAGGTGGCGGCGATCAGGTCGGCGGGGATTTCGGGGATGTCATCGTGATAGGGGTCGCAGCGGGCATCGACCCAGGACCGGATCACATCCTTGTCGAAGGACGGCGGGCGTGTGCCGTTTTCCAGCGCGGCGTCATAGCCTTCGGCGAGCCAGAACCGCGAGCTGTCGGGGGTGTGGATTTCATCGGCCAGCAAGATATTGCCCTGCGCATCGGTGCCGAATTCATATTTTGTGTCCACGAGGATCAGCCCGTTTTTCGCCGCCATTTCCTGACCGCGGGCAAAGAGCTTCAGGGCGATGTCGCTGATCTGGTCCCATTGCGCCTGGGTCAACAGCCCTTGGTCCACGATCTCTTGGGCGGTCAGCGGAGCATCGTGGCCGCCGTCGAATTCCTTGGAGGTGGGGGTGATGATCGGCGCGGGCAGCGCCTGATTGTCGCGCAGGCCATCGGGGAAGCGGTGGCCGTACATCTCCCGTTCACCTTTCTTGTATAGCGTCAGCACCGATGTCCCTGTGGAGCCGGCAAGATAGCCGCGCACGACGATCTCTACGGGCAGGATGGTCAGATGCTTGCCGATCACCACATTGGGGTCGGGGTAGTGGAGCACGTGGTTGGGGCAGATGTCGGAGGTGTTGTCGAACCAGAACCGCGCGGTCTGGGTCAACACCTGACCCTTGAACGGAATGGAGGTGAGGATACGGTCAAAAGCCGAAATACGGTCAGAAGAAATCAG
This sequence comes from Sulfitobacter sp. TMED3, assembly GCF_002167505.1. Taxonomy (NCBI): domain Bacteria; kingdom Pseudomonadati; phylum Pseudomonadota; class Alphaproteobacteria; order Rhodobacterales; family Roseobacteraceae; genus Sulfitobacter; species Sulfitobacter sp. TMED3. Next base: position 4,142 of record NZ_NHBI01000039.1, read on the forward strand.
GATGCGCCGGTCGTCGGGCAGGTCGTAGCAGTCACGCACCTTGCCGAAATAGGGGTTCGGCAGCTCATCAATGCGGGCGTGATCAAGGGTGCGGGTCAGGTCTGTCATGGTCTGCCTTCCGTGGGGGTCACTTCTTGGACGTATATGTCGCCCACATGTCGGGGCGTCGTTGTTCTGTCAGGGTTTCTGACTGGGCCTGCCGCCATTTGGCAATTTCGCCATGGTTGCCGGACATGAGAACCGGCGGAATGGGGCGGTCTTTCCATTCGGCGGGGCGGGTGTATTGCGGGTGTTCCAGAAGGCCGGAGGAATGGCTTTCCTCGACCACGCTGTCGGCGTTGCCCAAGACACCGGGCAAGAGGCGCACGGTGGCGTCGATCATGGCTTGCGCAGCCAACTCTCCGCCGGTCATGACAAAATCGCCAAGGGAGACTTCGGTGATGCCGTAATGGTCGATCACACGCTCGTCGACGCCCTCGAAACGGCCACAGAGGATGGTCACGCCGGAGCAGGTGGCCAGATCCTGCGCCATCGCCTGGTCAAACCGCCGTCCGCGCGGAGACATATAGAGGATGGGCCAGCGTCCGGCGGCACCGGCCATCGCATCTTCGATCGCGGGGCCGACGACATCGGCGCGCATGACCATACCTGCGCCGCCGCCCGCGGGGGTGTCGTCAACATTGCGGTGTTTGCCTACGCCGTAGCCGCGCAGATCATGGGTGCGCAGCTGCCATGTGCCTTCTTGCAGGGCGCGGCCCGTCAGGCTGGCNCCCAGCACACCGGGGAACAGTTCGGGGAANAGGGTCACGATCTCGGCCCGCCAGACGCCNGCGTAATCGGGNGTGTCCTGCATCAGCTCGCGCGGCTTGAACGTCGGACGGACAGATTGNCGCCCGTGGGAGCGTGAAGGGGNGCTCATGTGATCGCGGCCTGTGTCATGCGGGCCTTTCGTACGGGCTTAGACGTCTTTTGCATCGGGCAGGATGCCCTCGGGCGGGTCGGCGATGATGCGGCCCGTGGCCAGATCGACCGTGGGCACCGCCGCCTTGGTGAAGGGCAGGAACACGGTCTGCGCGCTGCCCGCAAGCTGCGTTTCCAGCAGATCGTCAGCGCCGTGGTTCTGGACGGTCTTGACCTTGCCGATCAGCGTGCCGCCGGTGTCATAGACCTCTAGCCCGATCAGGTCGGTGTGGTAGAATTCATCGTCGGGCAGCGACGGCAGCTGGTCGCGCTGCGCAAACAGCACGGTGCCGCGCAAGGCGTCGGCCTCTTCTTTGGAGGTGACATCGGTGATGCGCGCGACAAAGCCGTTNTTGACCGGACGCACCAGCGCGAGGTTGAANCTGCGCGTGCCATCCTCGCTNGAGAGCGGGCTGTAGCTTTCGATATCTTCGGGCACCGCGCAGTAGCTTTTGATCCGCAGTTCCCCNCGGACACCATATGCGCCAGAGATCGCGCCCACCGAAATTTTATCGCTCACTGCAAAAGCTCCGAGTTTAAGCAAATTGTACCGGTCCACTGACCCTCGCCCGCACGGCATTCCGATTTCATCAGGGTGCGTTCGAACCAGATGCCGATGGCGACACCGATGCCGAGGATGAGAAGAAGGCGCAAAAGACGAAACATTGTCAGCTTCCAATCTGGTCCAGGGGCGGGGCGCANGGGACCGATGAGAGCGGGCCGCTGCGGCGGGACGTGTCATTTCGTGTACCACGTACATCGGACAGGCTGCACGCGCAAAGATGCGGGCTGTCGGATATACCTGAAATCCCCGGCGCGGCAGGAACCGCGCCGGGGGATGTGCCGATTATTCTTCGGCGGCGTCTTCTGCAGGTGCAGCAGCGGCTTCGGCAGCAGCGGCGGCCTTGGCTGCTTTCTCTTCAACGCGCTCTTGNGCTTTCTTGCCGGGGGTACCCTTCTTGGGGTTGTTCCGCTCGGTTTTCTCTTTCACNCCAGCGGCTTCCAGCATGCGTGCAACACGGTCGGTTGGCTGCGCGCCCTGGCTGATCCAGTATTGAACGCGCTCGACGTCCATTTTCACGCGCTCTTCGCTGTCTTTCGCCAGCAGCGGGTTGTAGGTGCCCAGCTTNTCNATGAAGCGGCCGTCACGTGGCATGCGGCTGTCCGCTGCAACGATGCGGTAGAAGGGGCGCTTTTTGGAGCCGCCACGGGCGAGACGAATTTTCATGGACATAGGTAGTTTCCTTTAGTTGAGACTGGGGTCAGGGACGCGCCCGGACCTATGATTGGTGTTGTTTGTGGTGCTGAATGACTTCAGCGATGATGAAGTTCAGAAACTTCTTGGCGAATTCGGGATCGAGGTCAGCCTCTTTCGCCAAATCTTCGAGCCGCTTGATCTGGTTCGCTTCGCGGTCCGGATCAGAGGGGGGAAGGTCGTGTTCGGCTTTGAGTTTCCCCACAGCCTGCGTGTGTTTGAACCGCTCGCCCAGAGTATAGACCAGGATCGCGTCCAGACGGTCGATGGAGGCGCGGTGTTCTTTCAGAACCTCGGCGGCGCGGGTGACNGGATCGGTCATGCGNCGGCTCCTTTNACGGCGAAGGNNAGGGCGCGTTGCACGGGCAGGNGCCTCCGGCGGGAGTTTATCTGGCAAAATGAAGCGCGGATCATTTCTTTTTCCCGAAACCGGAGAGGCCGCCGGGCAGNCCNNNNCCGCCNCCNATNCCGCCCAGACCACCAGGCAGTTTGCCGCCCATCTGTTTGGCCGCGGCTTCCAGCGCCTTGGGGTCCATCTGGGACGGGTCCATGCCGCCGGGCATGCCGCCTTTGCCCATCATGCCCTTCATGGCTTGTTTGAGCATGCCGCCCTTGCCCATTTTGCCCATCTTTTTCATCATATCGCCCATCTGGCGGTGCATTTTCATGAGCTTGTTGAGTTCGGACACTTCCATGCCTGCGCCTTTGGCGATGCGCTTTTTGCGGCTGGCTTGAAGCAGCGCGGGGTTGGCGCGCTCTTTCTTGGTCATGGATTGGATCAGGGCGATCTGGCGTTTGAGGATCTTGTCATCAAAACCTGCGTCTTCGACCTGTTTCGCCATTTTGCCCATGCCGGGCATCATGCCCATCATGCCTTGCATCCCGCCCATCTTGAGCATCTGTTCAAGCTGCATTTTCAGGTCGTTCATGTTGAACTGACCTTTGGCCATGCGCTTCATCATCTTTTCGGCTTGTTCAGCCTCGATGGTTTCTTGCGCTTTCTCGACCAGGGCGACGATATCGCCCATGCCAAGGATACGGCCCGCGATGCGTTCGGGTTCGAAGGTTTCCAGCGCATCCATCTTTTCGCCCAAGCCGACGAATTTGATGGGTTTGCCGGTGACGGCGCGCATCGACAGCGCAGCACCGCCGCGGCCGTCGCCGTCCATACGGGTCAGCACGACGCCGGAGATGCCAATGCGGTCGTTGAAATTTTCCGCGGTTTGCACGGCGTCCTGGCCGGTGAGACCATCGACGACCAGCAGGGTTTCACGGGGGTTGGCGACATCGCGCACCGCTTCGACCTGGCGCATCAGCTCTTCGTCGATGGAGAGGCGGCCCGCGGTGTCGAGCATATAGACGTCGTAGCCNCCCATCGATGCCTGCGTCTTTGCGCGTTTGGCAATCTGGACGGGGTTTTCGCCTTTGACGATGGGCAGCGTATCGACGCCGATCTGCACNCCGAGGATCGCCAGCTGTTCCATCGCCGCAGGGCGGTTCACGTCGAGCGAGGCCATCAGCACGCGCTTGCCGTCGCGGTCTTTCAGACGTTTGGCGAGCTTGGCCGTGGTCGTGGTTTTACCGGAGCCTTGCAGACCGACCATCANGATCGGGGCGGGGGGGCTGTCNATTTTCAGCGCGCCGGGTTCGCCTTCGCCTTTCAGCGTGTCGATCAGCGCGTCGTGGACGATCTTGACGACCTGCTGGCCGGGGGTGATCGATTTGGTGACGGCCTGACCGGTGGCCTTGTCCTGCACCGCTTTGACGAAATCACGCGCGACGGGCAGGGAAACNTCGGCCTCGAGGAGGGCGACGCGGACTTCGCGCAGGGCGGTTTTCACATCCTCTTCCGAGAGGGCACCCTGTTTGGTGAGACGGTCAAAGACGCCGGAGAGGCGTTCGGAAAGATTCTCAAACATGGGCCATGGCCCCCTTCNATCGGTTGCGGTGCCCCTCAGATAGGATGCCCGCGTTGAATACGCAAATGCCCCCACGGGCGTAACACGCTGGTGGGGGGCGATCTCTGGCCGCGCCAGAGACCGGAAGACATGGTGCTTCCGGAGATTGCGGATCGTTTAGGCGAGCGGCGGGTCTGAGTCAACCCGCCGCGCCGCCCGAGGATTATGCTGCCTTGAGCGCATCCACAGCTTCGTTCGCGCGGGCGATGGTGCCTTCGGCATCTGTTGCCAGCGCGTCGGCGGCCACGATGGTCACGTCGGTCATNCCCATGAAGCCCAGAACNGCCTTGAGNTAGCCGGTGTTGAANTCCGCCTCGGACCCNGCGGGCACGCCACCGGAGGCCATCGCCACGATCACGCGCTTGCCTTTGACCAGACCTTCGGGGCCGTTTTCGGTATAGCGGAAGGTAACGCCGACACGGGCGACCAGATCGATCCACGCCTTCAGCGACGCGGGCACGCTGAAGTTATAGATGGGCGCGCCGATGACNATTGTGTCGGCGGCCAGAAGCTCTGCGACGAGCTTGTCGGATTCNACCAGCGCTTCGCTTTGNTCGGGNGTGCGGTCTGTCTCGGGGGTGGCGCGGGCGATGGCCCATGTNTCNGTGATCTGGGGCAGGGGTTCNNNNGCNAGNTCNCGNACGGTTACATCANNGNCGCCCAGTTGNGNGATGATCCGGTCGGTGAGGCCGCGGGTCACAGAGCTGGTGGTGTTNGCAGAGGAATCGATACGCAAGATAGACATGGGAGGATATCCTTTNGTGTTAACTTTCTTNCCTNTACATGANCCTTGCNCNTNNGAACGCAACTGGCGAAACTGCAGGTGATGTGTTCGATAATGCACAGTGGAAGGCGAGGGGCCGAGAATGGACAATTGGGAAGAAATCAAGACGGCCTATCAGGTGGCGCGCATGGGCACNGTCAGTGGCGCGGCCGAGGTTCTGGGNGTCCATCATGCGACGGTGATCCGCCATGTGGATGCGCTGGAACGACGGTTGTCGGTAAAGCTATTCCAACGGCANGCGCGCGGCTACAAGACGACGGAGGCNGGCGAGGATCTGCTGCGTGTGGCCTCTGCCACGGATGACCAGTTCAGCCAGCTTGCCAGTCGCATCAAGGGGCGCGGCGAAGCGGTGTCGGGCGAGCTGGTCGTGACCTCTCTGATGGAGCTTTCAAGCTGGATGACNCCNTTGTTGGTCGCGTTCCAGAGGGAAAACCCNGATGTGACCCTGCGCTTTCTGACCGGGGAGNGATTGTTCCGGCTGGAGTATGGCGAGGCGCATATCGCGATCCGCGCGGGGCAGGTGCCCGAGCAGCCGGACAANGTNGTGCAGCCTTTCTATCAGTTCCAGATGGGGCTGTTCGCGCATAAGGACTATATCGCGGCCTTCGGGATGCCGTCGGGGGTCGAGGAGTATGGCAACCATCGGTTTGTCGGCCATGATGACGCGCAGATGCGTGCNCCCTTCTTCAAATGGATGCGNGAGGTGGTGCCNGCNCATGCGATCTCCTTCCGCGGTCTCCATGCAGACGCGCTCCGCGTTGCGGTGCTGGANGCGGCGGGGATCGGGTTTGTCGATCTGATCGAGGGGCGCGCCAACCCCGATCTGGTCGAGGTGCACCCGCATCTGCCGGAATGGGATTCGATGCTGTGGCTGGTCACCCATGTTGATCTGCACCGCACGCCCAANGTGCAGGCCTTGCTGTCGTACCTGAAAAAAGCCGTNAANACGGGGCTGTGATGCGNTCTGATCTGCAGGGGCATCTGGCGATGCTGGCATTTTCGGCGCTGGTGGCGGGGTCGTTTTCGCTTGGGTCGCTGTCGGCCAATCTGATCTCGCCCACGGCGTTGAATGCGGCGCGGTTCGTGATCGCGGGCATGGTGATTGCCGTGGCGGTCGCTGCGACGACGGGTGTGCCGACAGGGGCCACGCGCGCGCCTTGGCGCTATCTGGTGCTTGGGGGGCTTTTCGCGGTCTATTTCGTGCTGATGTTTGAAGGGTTGAAGACCGCGCGTCCCGTCAGTGCGGCGGCGGTGTTTACGCTGACGCCGGTGATTGCAGCGGGGTTTGGGTGGCTCTTGTTGCGGCAGGTGACCACAGGGCGGATGGCGCTGGCGCTGGCCATCGGTGCGGTCGGCGCGCTTTGGGTAATTTTTCGCGCGGATCTGGCCGCGCTGCGGCGGTTCGAGCTCGGGTATGGCGAAGCGGTGTATTTCGTCGGCTGCGTAAGCCATGCGCTTTATACGCCGATGGTGCGCAAGCTGAACCGCGGAGAGCCGGCGGTGGTGTTCACCTTGGGCACGCTGATCGCCGGTGGTGTGTTGCTGTTTATCTATGGCTGGCGCGATGTACTGGGGACGGANTGGACCGCGCTGCCCGCGATTGTNTGGATCACCATCCTCTACGTCGCGATCGCTGCGTCTGCCGCGACTTTTGTGTTGCTGCAATTNGCNTCCCTGCGGCTGCCGTCGGCCAAGGTGATGGCCTATACNTATCTNACGCCCAGCTGGGTTATTCTGTGGGAAGTCGCATTGGGCAATGGCGCACCCGGCCCGCTTGTTTTCGGGGGCGTNGGGCTGACGATTGTNGCGCTGTATCTGCTGTTGCGGGACGATACCAAAGCGGTTTGATCAAAAGGGCGGGAACCGATCNGACATATCCAGCGTTAAGATNACATAAAGTTTATAAAGGGACTATTCTAATGCGTAGCATTATTTATCTGATCGGTTTGATTGTTGTTGTTCTGGCGATCCTGCGCTTTGCGTTCGGCGTCATTTAATAACATCAAGTTTGGCCCTTCTGTGTAAAACCTCGTCGCAGGAGGGCCAATATTTATCTACTCTTCNNACGTCCCCGGATCATTCTGCGCCGCATCCGCATCCCCTGACGTNTCGCGTATTTCGGCGGCCAGAAACCTTTCAAAATCATCAAGATTGATCGGGTCATATTGACCNAAGCCCTGCATCCACACGGACGGGGCCTTNAGNGCNGCNGGCTCNAGCTTGCACCATTTGAGCCGCCCGCGCTTTTCCTGCACGATCAGACCTGCACGTTCCAGCACCGACAGATGTTTCGATATCGCAGCGAGCGAAATGCCGAAGGGGTCGGCGACGTCTGTGACGGCCATATCATCCTCAAGAAGCATCGCCAGAATGGCGCGCCGCGTCGGATCGGCGAGCGCGGCAAAAATCGCGTCGAGCTGTGTGGCGGGCGGTTGGGGCACGGCTGTCTGGATGTCCTTGATGCGCGGGNNGGGGCGGTTCTTATGAGGTAGCGGAAACCACGCTTAACCAAAAGGTTGAATATGATTGNCGCGNGAATTTGCAAGGNGTGCGGNNAGTTTGCACCTGAATANGAACNGCGGNTCAGCGTAAAANCTTTTGATTACAGTNNCTTGGGTGNTCGGCTAACAGAGTTGACTCTNAAGCGGTGTGAAAGTAGCTACTGCGCAACACATCCAACAGGGATTTTGGCGTGACCGATCCGGACCAACAGCAGCGGCTAAAGCAGCTTGAGGCAAAGATCGAAGCAGCCAAACGGGCGCAGGCTCCAAAACCCCGGGCGGATGAACATTATTCCCAGGCATCGCTGGCCTGGCGGATGGTGATCGAACTTTGCGCCGGTCTGGGGATCGGTTTTGGCATCGGATACTCGTTGGATTGGTTCTTAGGAACGCTCCCGATTTTCATGGTGCTGTTTGTAATGCTGGGCCTTGCGGCAGGGGTGAAGACGATGCTCCGCTCCGCGCAGGAAATCCAGGAAAAGAAGATGGCCGATGTGGCCGATGAAGAAAAAGGGCCCTGACATGGCGGCAGAAGCACACGGCGAAGAAACAGGCGGTTTGGCTTTTCACCCGATGGATCAGTTCATCGTCAAGCCATTCTTTGGCGACGGCGCTGTATCCTGGTACACGATCACCAACGCAACAGTCTGGATGGCCGTTGCCGTTCTGGCGATCTTTGCGCTGCTGGTTCTGGGCACCTCCAAACGGTCGGTTATCCCGTCGCGCATGCAGTCGGTCGCTGANCTGGCCTATGGCTTCATCTACAAGATGGTCGAGGATATCTGCGGTAAAGAAGGGGTGAAATACTTCCCCTACATCATGACCCTGTTCATGTTTATCGTCTTCTCGAACTTNCTGGGCCTGCTGCCGATGGCGTTTACCCCGACATCGCATATNTCGGTCACCGCCGTGATGGCNTTTGCCGTGTTCTTCGGTGTGACTATTCTGGGNTTCGTCAAGAACGGCGCATCGTTCCTGAGCCTGTTCTGGGTCAGCAGCGCGCCCCTGGCACTGCGTCCGGTTCTGGCCGTGATCGAGCTGATCTCGTACTTTGTACGTCCGGTCAGCCACTCTATCCGTCTTGCGGGTAACATGATGGCGGGTCACGCCGTGATCAAGGTTTTCGCGGGCTTCGCGGCACTTGCTGCCATCGCCCCCTTCTCGGTTCTTGCGATCACGGCGATGTATGGTCTCGAGGTGTTGGTTTCCTTCATCCAGGCATATGTTTTCGCGATCCTCACATGCGTTTATCTGAAAGACGCATTGCACCCGCACCACTAACACCAAGGCGGGATATTCCCGCCTGACCAATCACCAAAATTCCATTGTAAGGAGAAATGACATGGAAGGCGAACTCGCACAAATGGGCCAATTCATTGGCGCAGGTCTGACAGCATTCGGCATGGGTGGCGCAGCCATCGGTGTGGGCAACGTTGCAGGCAACTACCTGGCTGGCGCACTGCGCAACCCATCTGCTGCTGCTGGTCAAACAGCAACTCTGTTCATCGGCATCGCCTTTGCAGAAGCCCTGGGGATCTTCTCGTTCCTCGTCGCTCTGCTGCTGATGTTCGCTGTCTAAGCTTAAGACACCTACGTCCTTACGCTTCGGGCAGTGCGCTATGGCGCGCTGCCCGAAAGACTTCCACGCTTTGACAGGAGCCCGCTATGGCGACGGAACCGATTATTACGGAAATCGCTGGCACATGCGTCAACGAATTTGGCAGCGCCATTGGTATGCCACAGCTTTGCATTGATTGGTTCGGCAACCAGATTTTCTGGCTTATCGTCGCTCTGGTCGCAATTTACTTTATTCTGTCGCGCGTTGCCCTGCCACGCATCGGCGCTGTTCTGGCGGAGCGCCAGGGCACCATCACCAATGATATCGCCGCCGCCGAAGACCTGAAGGTCAAAGCGACGGAAGCAGAGGCCGCTTACGANAAAGCCTTGATCGACGCCCGTGCAGAAGCACAGCAGATCATCGCCGCCGCGAAAGCCGATATTCAGGCCGATCTGGACAAGGCGATTGCCAAGGCAGACGCCGAGATCGCCGCCAAATCTGCCGAGTCCGAAAAAGCGATCAGCGAAATCCGCGCCTCCGCGATGGAGAACGTTGAAGCTGTCGCCAAAGACACAGCCGAGGCAATCGTCGCCGCCGTCGGTGGCTCTGCTGACGCGAAAACAATTTCCGCGGCCGTCGATGCCCGGATGAAAGGATAAGCCATGCGTTTGACCTTCTCAGCCCTCATCGCCGGTCTGGTCGCCTCCCCTGCTTTTGCAGCTGGTGAGGTGTTCTTTTCGCTGCGCAATACGGACTTTATCGTCCTGCTGGCTTTCCTGCTTTTCGTCGGTGTTTTGATCTATTTCAAAGTGCCAAAGATGATGGGCAGCATGCTCGACAGCCGCGCCGAAGGCATCAAGTCCGAACTGGACGAAGCCCGTGCGCTGCGTGAAGAAGCGCAGACGCTTCTTGCCAGCTACGAACGCAAGCAGCAGGAAGTGAAAGAGCAAGCGGACCGTATCGTGACATCGGCCAAGGCCGAAGCGAACGAAGCCGCGGATCAGGCACGTGCCGACCTGGAGAAATCCATCGCGCGCCGTATGGCCGCCGCTGAAGAGCAGATCGACTCCGCTCAGGCTGCTGCCGTTAAAGAAGTTCGCGATCAAGCTGTTGTTGTGGCCATTGCCGCTGCCAAGGATGTTATCGCCAAGAAGATGACAGCCGCGGAAGGCAATGCGTTGATCGACAGTGCAATTGCAGAAGTCGACACAAAGCTTCATTAAGTTTTAACGAACTGACTTTAAAAGGCCTCGGTATTGACCGGGGCCTTTTTATGCTGGGCTAGGTGTTTGTCTCGTGTTGAAGACGTTGTCGCGCGACATCTTCATTACGCTCGGCCTTTTGATGATCGCGCAGGGCGTTCTCGACATAGGTCAGATGCGCCTCTACCGCGGCTTGTGCCGCGGCGGGATCACGTGCCTGTAATGCGTCGTTGATGGCGCGGTGTTGATCCAGCAGGGCGGTGCGCGTTGTGCGCTGTTTGAACATGACTTCGCGATTGTAGAACACGCCGCCACGCAGCAGATCATACATCGACCGCATCATATGCAGCATGACGACGTTATGGCTCNCCNCTGTGATCGCCNTGTGAAACTGCGCGTCAAGTTGCGCTTCGTCATCTGCGTTACGCTTCTGGTGTGCGGCTTCCATCTTGTCGAAAACCGCCTGAATGACCCCAAGGTCGGTGTCAGAACCAAGCCGCGCGGCCCGTTCGGCTGCCAGCCCTTCCATGTCGCGGCGGAACGAAAGATAGTCGAACACNGCTTCGTCGTGGCGTGCAAAAAGCTCTGTCAGGGCAGGGGAGAACGCGCTGCCGAGCACATCGGCGACATAGACCCCGGCGCCGGGCTTTGCGGTCAGCAATCCGCTGGCCTGAAGCTGGGCAATAGCATCCCGGAGCGAGGGGCGCGAAACGGCCAGACGCTCTGCCAACTCACGCTCTGCGGGTAGCCGTTCGCCNGGCCGNAGAATGCCACGCAGGATTAACTGTTCGACCTGCCGTACGACAGCGGCTGACAGTTTTTCGGAGGCGATAGGCTGAAAGGGCATTGGCGTTTCCTTGGATTGGTCAAATTATATGACCGGAGGGGCGGGGCGGCAACGCGANTGTTTTNTGCNNAATNTTGGNCCGCATTAACACTCGCTTANGGTGCCGCGCGTTAGATGGGCTCATGATGAGAGATACGCGATTCCTTACCGTCTTGCTGTGCGCCTTGGTGATGGTGTTTGTCACGGGCTGCAACATGCCGAGCGCGCATTTCAGTGGCCTGCCTGCCACCGCCATAACGGTGGACGGTTCTGACTTTGACGTCCGCGTTAACGGCAATCAGGCTGAAGCGATACGCACCAATATGGAATACGCCCCCCGTTTCGGCCCAATCCGCGACCGTGCGGCGCGGGCGATGGCGCAGGTCAGCGGGTGCGAGGTCACGCATGTCGCGGGGGATCAAGCGCTTGCCNTCGGAAAGCTGGACTGCGGATGAGGGGCAGNACCGTCAAACAACCATAGCGAAAGGGANACGCGATAACAGACATAGAATAACAATATCTTGTGGATAAGGCGGCTACTTCCCGCTCTACCTAGCGGGGTCGCGTTGACTCTAAACCCGATGATCCGCAATTCTGGCTATCCATAAGAATCAGGCGGGCACGAACATTGCGGTTTTCCAAACTCAGGCTGACAGGCTTTAAAAGCTTTGTAGACCCCACTGATCTGATCATCTCGGATGGTCTAACCGGCGTTGTTGGCCCGAATGGTTGCGGCAAGTCCAACCTGCTTGAAGCGCTCCGTTGGGTGATGGGCGAAAACCGTCCGACCGCTATGCGCGGTGGCGGTATGGAAGATGTGATTTTCGCNGGCGCGTCCTCTCGTCCGGCCAAGAACTTCGCCGAAGTCGCGTTGCATATCGACAACTCCGAACGTCTCGCGCCGGCTGGGTTTAACGACGGTGATAGCATCGAAATCATCCGGCGGATCACCCGTGATGTCGGTAGCGCCTANAAGGCGGCTGGAAAGGATGTGCGCGCGCGCGATGTGCAAATGCTGTTTGCCGACGCATCAACGGGAGCCCATTCGCCAGCGTTGGTACGTCAAGGCCAGATTTCGGAACTGATCAACGCCAAACCGAAGAACCGGCGCCGTATNCTTGAAGAAGCCGCNGGTATTTCGGGGCTTTATGCCCGCCGTCACGAGGCTGAACTGAAGCTGAATGGTACCGAAGCNAACCTNGCGCGCGTNGANGATGTGGTTGAACAGCTTGCNGGTCAGCTTTCGCAATTGGCGCGCCAGGCCCGTCAGGCTGCGCGTTATCGCGATATCGGGGATGCCCTGCGCCGGACCGAAGGGGTGCTGCTGTATCGGCGCTGGCGCGTGGCNGAGGATGCTCGTCAAACGACGNCCGAAGCGCTGCGCAGCCAGATGGCCGTCGCCGCCGAGGCGGAAAAAGCCGTGCGTCAGGCCACTGTGGCACGGCAAAAAGCGGAAGAGGCTTTGCCGCCCCTGCGTGAGGAAGAAGCGATCGCGGCCGCTATCGTGCAGCGGCTTGGTGTACAGCGCGATACCTTGAGCGATCAGGAAAACCGCGCCCGGGCCGCGATTGACGCGTTGACCAAGCGCATCGCGCAGTTGACCCGTGATCTGGATCGCGAAGGTGAGCTAAACCGCGACGCCGAAGAAACGATCACGCGGTTGGAGCGGGAAGAACGTGACCTATCGGATGCGGGCGAGGGCCATGAAGCTGCGGTCGCGGAGGCGGCAGAGCGCGCGAAAGAGGCCGCCGGCGTGCTAGAGAAACAGGAAGCNGATCTGTCNAAGCTGACCGAGGATGTCGCCCGTTTGGTCGCGCGTCACAGCTCTGCCGAACGTTTGCTGAACGATCACCGCAAGACGCTTCAACGATCGGAAGCGGAAGCGGATAAAGCGCGTGCCGCCGTAGCGCAGAGTGCCGCCGCACTCGAGAAAGCAAACGCCGATTTCAGCGCCGCTCAAGCTGCAGAGACACAGGCGCATGCGGNCTCTGTCGCTGCCGAGGAAGCCTTGCAAAAGGCGGAAGAGGACCGCGCTGCCACCCAAAGTCGCGAGGCAGATGCCCGTGCCGAACGGTCAGAGGCCGAGGGCGAGCTGAACGCCATTCGCGCCGAAGCAGGCGCGCTGGCGAAGCTGGTAGAGCGTGACACCGCCGAGGGTGGTCAAATTCTGGACCGCCTGCAGGTCGAGCACGGGTTTGAAAAAGCGCTTGGTGCTGCCCTGGCCGATGATCTGCGCGCCCCGGATGTCGATGCNGACGGNCCCTCGGGGTGGGCATATTTACCTGCCTATTCAACGGTCCAGCCGCTACCCGAGGGGATCACCCCGCTGACGGCGCATGTCTCGGTGCCTGACGTTCTGAANCGCCGGATGAGCCAGATTGGTCTGGTCGACGCGGACGACGGCACGCGGCTTCAACCGCTGCTGCTGCCGGGCCAGCGTCTCGTCTCNCCAGAGGGCGATTTGTGGCGGTGGGATGGTTTCCGGGCGTGGGCGGAGGATGCGCCCTCGGCCGCNGCGCTTCGTTTGCANCAAATTAACCGTTTAGAGGTACTCAAGCAGGGGCTAGAGCAAACGAATCAACGGGCAGAGGCTGCGCGTGATGCACATGAAACATTGCAAAAGCTTCTGCTCGCTCAGGCAGANGCAGACAAAAATGCGCGGGCGCTGCGGCGCGATGCAGACCGTNCTGTTGCGGATGCAGGNCGGGCCCTAAGCCGGGCTGAGGCGGATCGGAACCTGGCGGAGAGCCGGTTGGACAGTTTGGGATTGGCCGTCGCCCGCCACGAGGAAGAGGCGATCGAGGGTCGACGTTTGGTGACGGAGGCAGAGAATGCGCTTGCCGCGCTTGACGACGTCTCAAGTGCCCGCGCCGATGTGGAGATGTTGCGACAGACCGTTGAAGGCGCGCGCATCGCGATGATGACGAGGCGTTCTGCGCTGAACGAACTGCGTCGCGAGGGCACCGCGCGCGAGAGACGTGCCCAGGATGTCGCCAAGGAATTGGGCGGCTGGCGGAACCGCNTGGACACGGCGGGAAAACGCAGCGCCGAGCTTCTTGAACGCAAAGAAGCGTCNGAAAGAGAGTTGACCGAAGCGAGCTCTGCCCCCGGAGAGATCGCGGCGAAACGTGAAGAGTTGACGGGCGCAATTTCTGCGGCAGAGACCCGCANGCAGGCGGCCAGCNCANAGTTGTCTACCGGGGAAGCCGATTTGCGNGATACGACATTGGCTGAGCGTGACGCAGAGCGCTTGGCGTCGGAGGCGCGCGAGGCGCGGGCGCGGGCAGAGGCGCGCGCGGATGCGGCGAAGGAAACGGTGGCCCTTGCCGCAGAACGCATTGATGAAGAACGTGACACGACCCCCGAAGCGCTGGCAGAGACNCTTGAGATCAATGCTGATGAGATGTCCGATGTCGANGTTCTTGAAAACCAGCTGAGCCGTTTGAAGGGACAGCGCGAAGCCTTGGGTGCTGTGAACTTGCGTGCCGAGGAAGACGCGAAAGAGGTTCAGGCGGAACACGACACTNTGGTTGGCGAAAAGGCGGATTTGACCGAGGCGATCCGGACATTGCGCAGCGGTATCGCGAGCCTGAACAAAGAAGGCCGTGAACGCTTGCTGACCGCATTCGAAGAGGTGAACAGCAATTTCTCTATGCTGTTTAAACATCTTTTTAACGGTGGTGAGGCCAANCTTGTGATGGTNGAATCNGACGATCCNCTGGAGGCGGGGTTGGAGATTATGTGNCANCCGCCGGGCAANAAGCTTAGCACGCTTAGCCTATTGTCGGGGGGCGAACAGACCTTGACCGCGATGGCGCTGATTTTTGCAGTGTTCCTTGCGAACCCTGCGCCGATTTGTGTGTTGGACGAGGTCGACGCGCCTTTGGATGATGCGAATGTGACGCGCTTTTGTGACCTGTTGGACGAGATGTGCCGACAGACTGACACGCGCTTTTTGATCATCACGCACCATGCTGTCACCATGGCGCGAATGGATCGGCTGTTCGGCGTCACCATGGCGGAACAGGGCGTCAGCCAGCTGGTCTCTGTCGATTTGAAGAAGGCAGAAACGCTGGTGGCCTAACGCCCNTGTCCCTAATCGCGCNCATGTGGGGCGNTGAAATCGACCGTCGGNTTAATCGGGATGATCTGATNCGGGTTCACCGTGGTCTGACTGAAATGGTAGTGCCGAACAATGTGATCNAAATGCACGGTCTCGGCGATATCAGCGTGTTGATANAGTTGCCGNGTATAGGNCCAAAGGTTCGGGTAATCGGTNAGNCGCTTATGGTTGCACTTGAAATGGGTGTGATACACGAGGTCAAAGCGCGCGAGGGTCGTGAACAGNCGCCAGTCGGCCTCGGTCAACTTGTNGCCGGCGAGGAACCGGTTGTTTTCGAGGATGCTTTCTAGCCACGTCAAACTGTCAAAAAGCGGATNGACCGCGTCGTCATAGGCGTCTTGGGACGTCGCGAACCCGGCCTTGTAGACGCCATTGTTAACGGTCTCGTAAACGCGTTCGTTGATGTCGGCGATTTGTTCGCGCAGNTCAGTCGGCCAATANTCATCAGTATTGCCGGTGATTTCATTAAACGCACTGTTGAACATGCGAATGATCTCGGCCGATTCGTTCGATACGATCGTGTTCTGCGCCTTGTCCCAAAGCACAGGCACCGTGACGCGGCCTGTGAAATTTGGATCGGCTTTGATATAAATGTCACGCAAAAAGTCACTGCCAAAGAGGGTGTCTCCGGTCGCGCCTTNGAAATCTGTTGCGAAAGTCCAGCCGTCTTCCATCATNTCGGGGTGTACGACCGACACGCTGATATGGTCGGTAAGGTCTTTCAGCGCGCGGAAAATCAGTGCGCGATGTGCCCAAGGGCAGGCATAGCTGACGTAGAGNTGATACCGCCCTGATTGTGCCTGAAAGCCTGATTTTCCTGACGGGCCCGCGCTGCCGTCCGCTGTGACCCAGTTGCGAAATTTGGAGGTGGAGCGTTCAAACTTACCTCCGGTAGACTCCGTATCGTACCATTTATCGCGCCATTCTCCGTCGATCAGCAGTCCCATACACNACTCCTTTACTTGTTNGTGTTCAAGGTAAGTTCAGACGGGCGAAAGGCCATAGCACGCGACGCACAGGGGGGCTGCGTTGATGCACGTCGAATAAATTCTTGGGGCGCACTTGATTTTGAATCCCAGCACGTCACGCTTCATGTTGGAAGCCTTTGGAGGGAGGAAACTGTGGAAGCCATANTGCCGAAAGACATTCAGGCCGGGCTGGATGCCGCACGGGTGGATAGCCTGCGAAAATCGTCACGTTTGCGGGTACACGCGGACGGGGTGGAGCATAAGGTCCTNCGTTATTGGGACACNGGCTTCTCGCTTGATGCGCAGACGGCACCGCAGTTGCGCGGTCGGGTCGATTTATTCGATGGCGCGGCTCATCTGTTTCAATGTTTGATCGTCGCGGTAGAGCAAGAAGGCGGCGAAATGCTGTTTGATTTCAAACGTGCGACCCGTGTCGCGAAGTCTGCGGCGCTGGATTTCGAACGGGCTGCAGATGCGCCGGCGGGCTTGATCACCGTCGACGCACCGCATTGATTTTATTGCAGGTCTTTGAATGCCTCGCGCAGACGGTTGCAGGCTTCTTCTACCCGGGCGCGCGGGGTGGCGATGTTGAACCGCAGGAAGCTTTCCCCGCCCTTGCCAAAAGTTGGCCCGTGGTTTGCAGCAATCCCAGCGGAGTTTTCGACCCGTTGGGTGAACTCTGATCTGTCCATTCCGGTCCCGCTGAAATCGACCCAAGCAAGGTAGGTTGATTGAAGCGACATGGATTGAAGCCCGGGAATGTCCTGAATCGCGGCGTCAAAGATCTGCCGGTTGCCGTCCAGATAGCTGACCAGATCATCAACCCATGCGGCCCCTTCCGGCGAATAGGCTGCGGACGCCATAAACAGACCGAAGGAGTTTGGCGAAAGCCCCATCGCTGCAACGCGCGCCGCAAAGGTTTCGCGGAGCTTCGGATCGGGGATGATCACGTTGCCGGAGTGGGAACCGGCAATGTTAAAGGTTTTGGTTGTCGCGGTCATCATGACCAACCGATCAGCCACGCCATCGATCAGGGCCATTGGGATGTGTGTATGACCAGGCATCACCAGATCATGGTGAATCTCGTCCGAGACGAGGACAAGGTCATGGCGTTTGGCAAAGGCTGCGACCTGTTCTAACTCTGACCGGGACCAAACACGCCCGCCCGGATTATGGGGGGAACAGAACACCAGCATCGTCTCGTTGCCAGTCATCTGCGCATCATAGGCATCGAAATCGAGCGTATACTGGCCGCCTTCTATCGCCATTTCGCATTCGACCACCTGCCGCCCTGCGGCGGAGATCACACGCGCAAAGGCGTGGTAAACCGGTGTGAACAGGACAACTCCGTCCCCGGCCTTGGTGAAGGCGTCGACACACATCGCGGTTCCGTTAACCAGGCCGTGCGTGGTGAAAATCCACTCGGGTGCGACTTTCCAGCCATGTCGATGCTCCATCCACCATTGGATGGCACCCAGATATTTGCTGTCATCGCCGAAGTAGCCATAGACGCCATGGTCCAACATATCTTGCAGCGCGGTTTGAACCACCTGAGGCGGGCGGAAATCCATATCCGCAACCCACATGGCAATGCCCGTATCCGCGGGGACGCCGTAGATCGGCTCCATCTTGTCCCATTTCGCGCAATGGGTGCCACGCCGGTCGATGATTTCGTCAAAGCTCATGGGGTTCTCCTGTCAGATTTGGCCGACACGCTAAACCTAATCGACCAGACCGCAAGCCCCGAGGTTGCAGCGGCGCAGGTGTTGGCCTAAATCAACCAAATGATACGCAATATTTTACTACACCCTGACCCGCGGCTGAAAAAGCCATGCGCCCCCGTGACCGATATGACGGACGAGNTGCGCAGCTTGGCTGATGATATGCTCGCCACGATGTATGACGCGCCGGGGATCGGTCTTGCGGCCCCCCAGATCGGGGTGATGAACCGCTTGATCGTCATGGATTGCGTAAAGGAAGAGGGGGAGGCGCCGCGACCGCTGGTGATGTTCAACCCCGAAATCATCGCCGCCTCGGACGCGCTGAACACCTATGAAGAAGGGTGTTTGTCGATCCCCGAGCAGTTTGCCGATGTGACGCGCCCCGCAGATGTGGACGTGCGCTGGATCGATATCGANGGGAACGANCAGACCGAGACCTTTACCAAACTATGGGCGACCTGCGTGCAGCACGAGATCGACCATCTGGATGGCAAGCTTTTTATCGATTATCTCAAACCGATGAANCGCCAGATGATCACGCGCAAAATGACCAAGCTGAAACGCGAACTGGCGCGCGGATGAGCGTGTTGGACATCGTGACCTGGCCTGACGCGCGGCTGACAGCTGTGTGCGCCCCCGTCGCCACGCGCACGCCCGAGATCGACCAGCTGATCGCTGACATGTTCGACACGATGTATGCCGCGCCCGGTCGCGGGTTGGCGGCCCCGCAGGTTGGCCGGACCGAGCGTATTTTCGTTTTCGATGCGGGCTGGAAGGAAGGCACCCCGACGCCTGTCGCCTGTATCAATCCGCAGATTGTCAGCCTGTCTGACACCCGCGCGATTGGCGAAGAGGGATGTTTGTCGATCCCCGGCGTGCCGATGGATATTGCCCGCGCNACNGAGGTTACCTTGCGNTGGACGGATGCTGATGGCACCCACGAACGAAAGTTTACCGGCGCAGAGGCCGTGATCGTGCAGCATGAATANGACCACCTTGATGGCATCGTCATTTATGACCGTGTCGCGCAGGAGCAAAGCCAATGACCGTTCGTCGCATNNTTCCGTGGCCGCANGCCTGTTTNNGGACNCCNGCCGCNCAAGTGGCAGAAATCAATGATGAAATTCGTGCGCTCTGGGACGACATGATCGACACGATGGACGCGATGCCGGGGGTCGGGCTGGCCGCACCACAGATCGGGGTGTCGCTGCAGGTCGCCGTTGTCGATGCCTCGCAAGCGCGGGATAAACGGATCCGTTTGGCAAACCCTGTCGTCATCGACGCGTCGGCGATNATGAATGAATACGAAGAGGCGAGCCCGAATTTGCCCGGAATATCGGCCAAGATCCGGCGTCCACGTGGTGTGAAAGTGCGGTATCTTGACGAGCAGGGCGCGACAGTGACGCGCGATTTCGTCGGGTTGGANGCGACCAGCGTNCAGCATCAGATCGACCATCTTGCCGGAAAAATGTTTGTCGACAATCTGAGTAAAACGCGCCGTGATATGCTGCTGCGCAAGGCGCGCAAGTACAAGGGCTGANTGCCTCTACGGTTTGAAGGGAAGTGTTCGATGCGTGTTATCTTTATGGGAACACCTGATTTTTCAGTGCCAGTGTTGGATGCGTTGGTCTTGGCNGGCCACGAAATCGCCGCCGTCTATTGCCAGCCGCCGCGCCCTGCAGGGCGAGGCAAAAAGGACCGCCCCAGCCCGGTTCAGCAACGGGCAGAGGCTTTGGGGTTATTGGTACGTCACCCCGTTTCGTTNAAAACCGCCGAAGCGCAGGCGGAGTTTGCAGCGCTCGNCGCGGATGTNGCTGTTGTTGTGGCCTATGGTCTGATNTTGCCCCAAGCCGTTCTGGATGCGCCGAAATCCGGGTGCCTGAATATCCACGCGAGTTTGTTGCCCCGATGGCGGGGTGCCGCGCCGATCCATCGGGCGATCATGGCGGGCGACGTTGAAACGGGTGTGTGCATCATGCAGATGGAGGCGGGGCTGGACACGGGGCCCGTGCTGTTGCGCGCCGCGACGCCGATCCGCACCACCGAGACGACGATCGAACTGCATGACCGACTAAGCGCCATGGGCGCCGAGTTGATCGTGGAAGCACTTCGGCATCTGCCTGACCTGCAACCGGAACCGCAGCCCGAAGAGGGCGTGACCTATGCCAGNAAAATTGACAAGGCCGAGGCGCGGATCGATTGGTCGCGCCCCGCAACAGAGGTGGACCGGCAAATCAGGGGATTGTCGCCGTTTCCTGGTGCATGGTTCGATCTGGACGGCNCGCGGGTGAAGGTGCTGGCATCGAAGCTTGCCGAGGGCGAGGGTGCAGCGGGCGAGGTTCTGGATGACACTCTGCGCGTCGGTTGCGGGGAGGGTGCGGTTCAGCTGATCCGCTTGCAACGGGCGGGGAAAGCGGCGCAAGATGCGCAGACGTTCCAGCGTGGTGCGCAGATTGCTGCGGGCACAGTTCTAAGCAAAGGGTAAATCATGCTTCCGACGCTTATTGGCACGGTTGTGATCGCGGGGCTTGTCGGCTTTTTCGCCGAAAAGTCAGGCTTTACCCGCAACGGCTATCTTGCCTCGATCATCATCTGCGTGGGCGGCGCTTTTCTGTTTTATTTCGTGCGGTTGATGTTCGGCTTCGGGTTTAACTCGGCTGGCATGAACGCCATCGCGTCCTCTATCGGGGCGCTGATCATCGTGCCGTTTCACTGGCGTCGAAAGTAACGTTACACCCGCGGCGGGCGGCTTTTGTACACGGGTAGGTGCCATCCGAAATACAGCGATCCGGCACGCAAAATCCACGTCATACAGGCACCGGCAAACAGCGCCAGTGCATCATCGCCCGGAATGCTACGGATGATGACAGCGGTTGCAGCACCGGCGAAAGCGGCGGTGACATAAAGTTCACCCTGTTGCAGGACAAGCGGGACTTCTCCCACGACAACATCGCGCATCAATCCGCCCATGCAGCCGGTGATCATCCCCATCAGCACCACGACCACAGCGGATTGATCAAGCGAGATCGCCACGCCCGTACCCGCAGCAACCGCCACGGCGAGTGCTACGGAATCGAGCCATAGCAGCGCGCGATAGCGGCTTTCGAGAAGATGCGCGGTAAAGAAAACCACCATCGCGGCAGTGACGCCCACGGCGAGATGGGTGGGGTTCGCAATCCAGAAAATCGGGTTTCGATCCAGCAACAGGTCGCGCAGTGTGCCGCCGCCCAAGGCCGTGAGACAGGCGATAAAGGCGAAGCCTACAAGGTCAAGTTGGGCGCGGCTGGCGACCAGCGCCCCCGTAATCGCAAAGACCAGAACGGAGGCATATTCCAGCAGGGTGATCAGGCTCATTTGGTTTTGAACGGGGCCATGCCCGCCCGCGCCAGTTCATCGGCGCGCTCGTTCTCGGGATGGCCAGCGTGGCCTTTGACCCATTCCCAGGTGACCTGATGCCGCGCATTTGCCGCATCCAGCCGCTGCCAAAGCTCCGCGTTTTTGACGGGCTTTTTAGCGGCATTCTTCCAGCCGTTTTTCTTCCAGCCGTAGATCCAGCCGGTGATGCCATTTTTGACATAGTTGCTGTCGGTGACGATNGTGATCTCGGTCGGGCGGGCCAGCGCNTCGAGCGCGCTGATGGCGGCCATCAGNTCCATCCGGTTGTTGGTGGTGGCGGGTTCGCCGCCTTTCAACTCGCGNTCCTTAACGATCTTGTCGCCATCCATCGCCCGCATCAGGGCACCCCAGCCACCGGGGCCGGGATTGCCGGAACAGGCACCATCAGTATATGCAATCAGCTTGGTCATGGGGCTGCCTTATCCAGTCTGGCGTGGGGGCGTCCAGCCTAATCTANGCCCCGCCCGCAAGTTTCGCTGCTACAGAAAGACGCCCACAGCCAGACACGCCAGCANGANGGCGGTCAGAAGCGTGCGCAGCTTTAGCCACCAGCGCGGCGCAAGACGCCAGTGCCAGAAGGCGGCATCAAGGACCAGTAGACCNGCAAAACCGAACATCAGGTTCAGCCCCGCACCCACGGGGCCGCCGCTGGTCATGAAGAACGCCCAAAGCGCCGGGATCACGGCGAGGATATAGCCGGCCGTCGCCTTCGCCCCGCTGGTCTTGGTTGCGAATCCCCATAGCACGCCGGACATGAAGGAAAGAATAACGGTGCCGTAGAACAACTGTATATATGGCCCGACAAAACGGCCGCCGAACGTCGCCGCGCCCCAGTTCGCCAAGGGATCNACCAGCCCNGTCAAGGCCCCCCAGACAAAGGGAGTAAGCCCGGCAAGGCCAAGCCAAAGCGGCGCGCGGGGGATGCCGGTCATGCGGGTACCCGCAGCACACGGGGGACTTTGAATTCCACATTCTCTACCGCGGTTTCGACCATTTCGGTGGTCACATCNTATCGGTCTTTGAACGCGTCAATGACCTCGTTGATAAGNTGTTCGGGGGCCGAGGCACCGGCGGTGATCCCGATGCTTTTGATNCCCTCGAGGCTGCGCCANTCGATGTCCGTCGCGCGCTGCACCAGTTGGGCGTAATCGCAGCCCGCACGCGATCCGACCTCGACCAGACGGCGGGAGTTCGATGAGTTTGGCGCGCCTACAACAAGCATCGCATCACATNTCGGTGCCATTGCCTTCACCGCTTCTTGACGGTTGGTCGTGGCGTAGCAGATGTCTTCTTTGTGCGGCCCGATGATCTGCGGGAAACGTTTGTTCAGGGCGGCGACAATCTCGGCTGTGTCATCAACGCTTAACGTTGTCTGNGTGACATAGGCCAGCTTGCTCGGGTCTCGCACCTCGACGGTTTCGACATCGGCGGGCGTTTCGACCAGCAAAACCTCGCCCGGGGGGAGCTGCCCCATGGTGCCAATGGTTTCGGGATGGCCCGCGTGGCCGATCATGATCATCTGCAGCCCGGCGTCGGCGTGGCGTTGCGCCTCGATATGCACCTTCGAGACAAGCGGGCAGGTCGCGTCGACATAGACCATATTGCGTGCCTCGGCCTTGGCGGGTACGGCTTTCGGTACGCCGTGCGCCGAGAANATCACGGGCCGNTCATCGGGGCATTCCGACAGTTCCTCGACAAAGATCGCACCCCGTTCGCGCAGCCCGTCGACGACGAATTTATTGTGCACGATCTCGTGGCGCACATAAACCGGCGCGCCCCATTTCTCGATGGCCATTTCGACGATCTTGATTGCGCGGTCGACGCCCGCACAGAACCCGCGTGGCGCGGCAAGATACAGGGTCAAAGGCGGTTTGGTCATCACACTCTCCTTGGGCATGGGCCATAGGTAAGGGTTGCGCGGCGCATCGTCCAGACCAGCGGCGGCACAGTCTGATGCTTCAAATGCGCGCGCACGTACTGCGGGGGCATGAGGGATGCGGAGATTTAGGCGCGCCGTCGCGGGTTATTCGTCAGATGTTTCACGTGGAGGCCGGCCAATGACGTCGCGCAGGTCTTCGAGTTCGATAAAGTTGTCCACTTGGCGGCGCAGCTCGTCCGAGATCATGGGCGGTTGGCTGCGGATCGTGCTGACGACNGAGACGCGNACGCCNTGGCGNTGNAGGCTTTCGACCAACGGGCGGAANTCGCCGTCACCGGAGAAGATCACGATGTGNTCAAGATGTGGCGCAAGCTCCATCGCGTCGACCGCAAGCTCGATATCCATGTTCCCCTTGACCTTCCGGCGGCCCATGCTGTCGGTGTATTCCTTGGCCGGNTTGGTCACCATGGAGAACCCGTTATAGTTCAGCCAGTCGACCAGCGGGCGTATGGGAGAGTATTCGTCATTTTCCAGCAAAGCGGTGTAGTAAAAGGCACGCAGCAGTTTGCCGCGGCGCATGAACTCCTGCCGCAGTAGCTTGTAATCAATGTCANAACCCAGGTTCTTGGCAGCTGCGTAAAGGTTGGAGCCGTCGATGAATAAAGCGAGCCGTTCGTCCTTGTAGAACATGAAGTGCCTTCCTAATACACGTCGTTCGGAAATTTGCGTCGTGTAGAGCCGCTATAAAACGAAATGTTTCAAATTTAGTTTCCGACTATGAATACAATACTAACTAAGGTTTTTTCGAGAGGCAGCAAGTGAAGACATTGGCCATCCCTGACCCCAAGGGGGGTGAANTCGGCAAGTGCGCGCTGATCGCCCTCGGGAGCAATCAATCATCAGTTGCGGGAGGGCCGGCNGAAACTCTGCGACGGGCCCTTGATATTATGGTTGGNATGGGCGTGCGGGTTGTCGCTCTTAGCCCNTTTTACTCAACNTATGCGTTTCCTGCNGGGTCGGGTCCGAATTTCGTAAATACAACCNCTAGTATAAGGGTAGAAGGGGAGCCNGATCAAGTTTTAGCTATTCTTCATGCCGTCGAAGCAGAGCTTGGGCGCGAGCGGCAAAGCCGTTGGGCCCCTCGGACGGTCGATCTGGATCTNATCGCGATGGGGGATGTNGTGTTGCCGGATNTNCAGACCCAGACCGATTGGCGGGANATTCCGCTTGAACAGCAGATGGNCAAAGCGCCTGACCANCTGATCCTNCCGCACCCGCGGCTTCAGGATCGTGCCTTTGTTTTGGTGCCGCTGGCGGACATTGCGCCGGACTGGTGTCACCCCCTGATCGGCAAAACCGTTCGCGAGATGTTGAATGACCTGCCAGAGGCAGATAAAAAGGGGGTATGGCCGCTGGAATAGGCCCTTGTAAATTCCGCCGATGGCTTCTAAATAGTCGGCTTCTTGCAGCATTCATGATTGGAGCATCCCCATGGCCCGCGTCACTGTCGAAGATTGTGTAGATAAAGTGCCAAACCGGTTCGAGCTTGTCATGCTTGCCGCGCATCGTGCGCGTGAAATTGCGGCAGGTTCTACGGTTACTGTTGATCGCGATAACGACAAAAACCCTGTCGTGTCCCTGCGCGAGATTGCGGATGAAACCCAATCGGCCGATGAGCTGCGCGAGCGTCTGATCGAAAGCAACCAGAACCAGATCGAGGTTGATGAACCCGAAGAGGACGCAATGGCGCTTCTTATGGGGGCTGAGCAAGACAAGCCCGAAGAGGACAGCATGTCCGAAGAAATGCTGCTGCGGCAGTTGATGGCGGCACAAGGGCAGGGCTAAGGCCCGCGCCCTTCGGGGCTTATAGGCAGGACAGGTATGAATACCGCCGACATTACGGCTGACGACCTTATCGCGCTTGTGCGCGCCTATAACCCTAAGACGAACGAAAATCAGATCAGGCTGGCCTATGAATATGGCCAGCAGATGCACGAGGGCCAGTTCCGCCATTCCGGAGAGCCCTATTTCACGCATCCGGTCTCTGTCGCGGCCATTTTGACCGAACAGCAGCTGGATGACGCGACCATCATCACCGCATTGCTGCACGACACGATCGAGGACACGAAAGCGTCCTATAGCAGCGTCGATGAAAAGTTCGGNCATGATGTNGCTGAACTGGTCGATGGNGTGACCAAGCTGACCAACCTGCAACTGAATTCCAACGAGACAAAACAGGCCGAGAACTTTCGCAAGCTGTTCATGGCAATGTCGAAAGATCTGCGGGTNATTTTGGTTAAGTTGGCGGATCGGNTGCATAATATGCGCACGATCAAGTCGATGCGCCCTGACAAGCAGATCCAGAAAGCTCGTGAAACNATGGATATCTATGCGCCTCTTGCGGGGCGTATGGGNATGCAATGGATGCGCGAAGAGCTTGAGGATCTGGCCTTTCGCGTGCTCAACCCCGAAGGGCGGCAGTCGATCATCCGGCGCTTTATCACCCTTCAGCGCGAAACGGGCGATGTCATCCAGCGAATCACCGGCGACATGCGGCACGAGCTTGAGAAAGCCGGGATCGAGGCCGAAGTCTTTGGGCGGGCGAAAAAACCGTATTCGATCTGGCGCAAGATGCAGGAAAAGCAGCAATCCTTTTCCCGTTTATCGGATATTTACGGTTTCCGCGTTATCACCACCTCGGAGGATGAATGTTATCGCGCGCTTGGCACNATCCATCGGCGCTGGCGGGCCGTGCCGGGNCGGTTCAAGGATTANATCAGCCAGCCCAAGACGAACGGTTACCGNTCGATCCATACCACCGTCTCTGGCCGTGACGGCAAACGGGTCGAGGTGCAGATCAGAACGCGGCAGATGCATGATGTCGCTGAATCCGGTGTGGCGGCGCATTGGTCCTATCGTGACGGCGTGCGGTCGCGGAACCCCTTTGCTGTTGATCCGGTCAAATGGGTCGCGCAACTGACAGAGCAGCTCGATTCNGAGGAGGATCACGAAGATTTCCTCGANGCGGTCAAGCTTGAGATGTACGCCGATCAGGTGTTCTGCTTTACCCCCAAGGGCGAGGTGGTCAAGCTGCCGCGTGGGGCGACGCCGATTGATTTCGCCTATGCGATCCANACGCGAATCGGGTCTGCCTGCGTGGGNGCCAAGATCGACGGGATGCGCGTGCCTTTGTGGACGCGGGTGAAAAACGGCCAGTCGATCGAGATTATTACCGCNCAAGGTCAGACACCGCAGGCGACATGGCTGGATATCGCAACGACGGGCAAGGCCAAGACGGCGATCCGTCGGTCGCTGCGTGAACTGGATCGCGCGCGCTTTGTCAGCCTTGGNCGCGAACTTGCCCGCTCTGCCTTCGAGCAGATGAATAAATCGGCGACGGAGAAAGTGCTGCGCACCGCGGCGCGCAACNTGCGCCTCTCCAGCGCGGAGGAGCTTTTGGCNCAACTTGGCTCTGCCGAACTGACGGGCCAAGANGTNGTGCAGGCCGTCTATCCCAACCTGCGCCCCAAACCCGGCGAACATGTCGACCGCAAGCGCGCGGTGGTGGGGCTGGAAGCGGGGCAATCCTTTGACCGGTCGCCTTGTTGTCAGGCGCTGCCGGGGGANCGCATTGTCGGCATCACCTTCCGCGGGCAGGGCGTCAAAATCCACACCATCGATTGCGAGCGTCTGTCGCATTACGAGGACCAGCCCGAACGCTGGCTGGATCTGCGTTGGCACGACGGGCCNCATCCCGCGATCTATGGGGCGACACTGGATCTGACCATCGGCAANGGGGCGGGCGTGCTGGGGCGGATTTGTACGCTGATCGGCCAATCCTCTGCCAATATCGCGGATCTGGAATTTTTGGACCGCAAGCCTGACTTTTACCGGTTGTTGATCTACGTAGAACTGCGAGACATTGCGCATCTGCATTCTTTGATCCCGATGTTGGAGGCCGAGAGNGAGGTCGCCGAGATCAGCCGATACCGGAANCCNGACTTGTTCAAGGCAGGTACCAAAGACGCATGATCCGCCCNGACTGCACTGACCCAAGGACGAACTGTTGATTTTCAAACGCCGCGATCCAAAGCCGACAGTGCGCGCGATGGCTGAATTCATGTGGCCTCGGGGTGGTTGGACGCGGGCGTTTCACTATGTCAAACACCGGATGCGCCGCTTGCCCGATACGCCCGAACGCATTGCGCGTGGCATCTGGGCCGGTGTTTTTACCACGTTTACGCCCTTCTACGGTATGCATTTTATCGTGGCGGCGCTGGTGTCGCGTGTCATGCGGGGCAATCTGCTGGCCGCATTGATGGGGACGTTTTTTGGCAACCCGCTGACCTATGTCCCNATCGGGNTGTCATCGCTGTCNATGGGGCACTGGATTCTCGGTTCCCACATGCGGACGGGGGAGCATCGGTCCTTNGGGGGCAAATTCTTTGACGCCGGTCACGANTTNTTGGCCAACTTTGTGGCGATCTTTACCAGCCGTGACATGGATTGGTCGGGGCTTGAGGTCTTCTGGCATCAGGTGTTCTATCCGTATCTGATCGGGGGGATCGTGCCCGGCATGATCTGTGCCACGATCGCCTATTATCTGGCCGTGCCCTTGCTGCGGGCCTATCAAAAGCGGCGCAAGGGCGCGATCAAGGCCAAGTTCGATTTGTTGAAAAAGAAAGCCTCGGCCAAGGCAGAGGCGAAACGCAAGGCAGAGCAGGCGGCTCTGGAGGGGAAAGACCATGGCGGCACAAGGTAAGCTTCGGCTTGGCGTAAATATTGACCACGTGGCGACTGTGCGGAATGCGCGCGGCGGTGCCTATCCGGACCCGCTGCGCGCAGCCCGCGCCGCGCAAGAGGCAGGCGCTGATGGCATCACCGCGCACCTGCGTGAGGATCGACGCCACATCACCGATGCGGATATCGAAGGGCTGCAAGAGGTGTTGAACGTGCCGCTCAACTTCGAGATGGCCGCCACGGAAGAGATGCAGGCCATCGCCCTACGCCACAAACCCCATGCCGTCTGCATTGTGCCGGAAAAGCGCGAAGAGCGGACAACCGAAGGCGGACTTGAAGTCGCACGCGAGGAAAACCGGCTGGCGCATTTCATTGCCCCTTTGCGCGAAGCGGGCAGCCGCGTCAGCATCTTCATCGCCGCCGATCAGCGCCAGATCGAGGCGGCGAACCGCATCGGGGCAGAGGTGATCGAACTGCACACCGGTGCCTATTGCGACGCCTATGCCGAAGGGCATTGGGAGGAAGCGCAAAAGGAGCTGCAAAAGCTCGAAGAGATGTCAAAATTCGCCCATGATCTGGGGCTTGAGGTGCACGCGGGCCACGGTCTCACCTATGATACCGTTAGCCCCGTCGCAGCTTTCCCCGAGGTTCAAGAGCTGAACATCGGGCATTTTCTGATTGGCGAGGCGATCTTTCTGGGCCTCGGCCCCGCCATCGCCGAGATGCGCCGCCTGATGGATGACGCCCGCAAGGGCTGAGGGCGCGGCATGATTTTGGGCATCGGCACCGACCTCGCGAATATCGAACGAATTCAAGGCACGCTGGACCGCTTTGGCGACCGTTTCCGCAATCGCGTGTTCACCGAGGTCGAACAGCTAAAGGCCGAGCGTCGCCGTGATGTCGCGGGCACCTACGCCAAACGCTGGGCCGCGAAAGAGGCATGTTCAAAGGCGCTTGGCACCGGTCTGCGCATGGGGATCGCTTGGCGCGACATGGCGGTGAGCAACCTGCGCACCGGCCAGCCCGTGATGGAGGTCACCGGCTGGGCGGCGGAGCGTTTGGCCAAGATGACACCCGACGGCCACGAGGCGATCATTCACGTCACGCTGACAGATGACCATCCCTGGGCGCAGGCCTTTGTCGTCATCGAAGCCCGCCCGAAGGCAGGTATTCAGACCTAACGGCAGATCATAGCCCATTCGGTCGATGGATCGGGGGCAGGGTTGCTTGACTTGCGTCAATGGCACCCGCATGTAACGCTCGAACGCATGAACAGGAGCGCCAAAATGGCCGCCAAAGAGAAAACCGGCAACGCCTTTGTCGAAACCATCAAAACAATCGTCTATGCGCTGTTGATCGCAGGGGTCTTTCGGACCCTGTTTTTCCAGCCTTTCTGGATNCCTTCGGGGTCGATGAAAGAGACGTTGTTGATCGGGGATTTCCTNTTCGTGAACAAAATGGCCTATGGCTATTCCTACGCNTCCTGTCCCAGCGTGATGATGCCGCGGTTCGGCATTGAGGTCGACGCGAAAGACGTCTGCGGTGTGTTTGACGGCGACAACACCCGTTTGTTCGGNTCAGAGCCCGAGCGGGGCGATGTGGTGGTCTTCCGTCACCCCGTGTCTGGTCGCGATTACATCAAGCGTCTGATCGGCTTGCCGGGNGACAAGGTTCAGATCACCGACGGTGTGGTCAGCATCAATGGCACGGCGGTCGAACTGCGTGACGATGGTGTCTTCGAAGAGGTGATGGACCGTCAGGGCCCGCAGGGNATGCGTCCGCGTTGCGAGAACGGTGCCGTCGGTGCCGGTGGTNTATGNGAAAAATCCCGTCAGATCGAAGTGCTNCCNAANGGGGTCGAACATGCGATCCTGAACATTGGCAATCAGGCGTCGGACAATACNGGTGTCTACACGGTGCCAGAAGGGCATTACTTTTTCATGGGCGACAACCGCGANAACTCTGCCGATAGCCGTCTGGCACAGCAGGCCGGTGGCGTCGGTTTCGTGCCGTANGAAAACCTGATCGGTCGCGCGGACCGGATCATGTTCAGCTCGGCCGGTCGGTCGATGTTGTTCTTCTGGACNTGGCGCAGNGANCGNTTCTTTAAGGCGATCAAGTGAAGTTAAANGCTGATCTCNNGGCCTTTGAAGGCCGCATCGGGTACCACTTTGCCAAGCCGGAGCTGTTGAACCGNGCGGTGACCCATGCCTCTATGTCGTCGGCCAATCGTGACGACAACCAGCGGCTNGAGTTTCTGGGGGATCGCGTTCTGGGGCTGGTGATGGCCGAAGCGCTGCTGAAACTTGATCCGGCCGCAACCGAAGGGCANCTNGCCCCGCGGTTCAACGCATTGGTGCGCAAGGAAGCCTGCGCCGAGGTCGCGCGCGAGATCGACATGGGCGCNGTGCTNAAGCTTGGCCGGTCAGAGATGTTGTCTGGCGGCCGCCGCAAGCAGGCGTTGTTGGGGGACGCGATCGAGGCTATCATCGCGGCTGTCTATCTGGATGGCGGATTTGACGAGGCCAAAGCGTTGATCCTGCGATTGTGGGGTGACCGNGTGATGCAGGTCAAGCAAGACGCCCGCGACGCCAAGACCGCGCTGCAAGAATGGGCGCAAGCGCGCGGNTTNCCGCCCCCCGCCTATGTTCAGACCGACCGGCAGGGGCCAGACCACGCCCCGGTGTTTACCATNACCGCCCGGATTGAAAACGGGGCNAGCGCCGTCGCGTCAGCCCCATCGAAACGCCAGGCCGAACAGGCCGCTGCCAAGACGCTCTTGGCCCAATTGGAGAGACCCTCATGACCACGCGCGCCGGATTTATCGCCCTGATCGGCGAGCCCAACGCGGGCAAATCGACGTTGCTGAACCGCATGGTCGGCGCGAAAGTGTCGATCGTGACCCATAAGGTGCAGACCACACGNGCCCGTATTCGTGGNGTCGCGATGGAAGGGGAAAGCCAGCTTGTGTTCGTGGATACGCCCGGTCTNTTCCAGCCCCGTCGCCGTCTGGACCGCGCCATGGTNGCCGCGGCTTGGGGGGGCGCTGCNGATGCNGATGTTGTCATTCTGCTGATCGAGGCCAACCGNGGGATCACCGAAGGGGTCGAACGTATCCTGGAAGGNCTCGCTGACATCGGTCAGGGGCGCAAGGTCGCGCTTGCGATCAACAAGATCGACCGTGTCGAAGCTCCGGTCCTGTTGGGGCTGAGCAAAGAGATGAACGACCGCTATGATTTTGCCGAAACATTCATGATTTCGGCCGAGCGGGGGCATGGTGTGGATACGTTGCGCCANTGGNTGGCGGGCGAATTGCCCGANGGGCCGTGGCTCTATCCNGAAGATCAGATTGCNGATCTGCCNATGCGCATGATCGCCGCCGAAATGACNCGCGAGAANCTGACCCTGCGTCTGCATCAGGAGCTGCCCTATCAGCTNACGGTCGAGACGGAGAACTGGGAAGAGCGTAAAGACGGCTCTGCGCGGGTGGATCAGTTGATCTATGTGGTGCGCGACGGTCACAAGGGGATCGTGCTTGGCAGCAAGGGCGAGACGATCAAGGCGGTCAGCAAAGCCTCTCGCGAGGAGCTTGAAGAGTTTCTGGGGCGGAAAGTGCACCTGTTTTTGCAGGTCAAAGTGCGCCCGAACTGGCTGGACGAGGCGGAGCGCTACTCCGAGATGGGGTTGGAGTTCAAAGACGGNAATGTCTAGATCTGGTGCGGCCCGACCCTTCGGGGA
Organism: Sulfitobacter sp. TMED3; assembly: GCF_002167505.1. Classification (NCBI taxonomy): domain Bacteria; kingdom Pseudomonadati; phylum Pseudomonadota; class Alphaproteobacteria; order Rhodobacterales; family Roseobacteraceae; genus Sulfitobacter; species Sulfitobacter sp. TMED3. The sequence goes on from NZ_NHBI01000039.1 coordinate 35,751, forward strand.
GGATTTTACACCATTTGGAACGACGGGGCTGTCATGGCCCGGCTGACCGCGCGGTTCTGGGTCGATGCCTATCTGGCGCGGCTGCGGGTGTATGATATTCCTGCGTTCGTGGTCGCGCATGGGGATGACACNGGCGGCGCTGTGTTGGTGAAGCTCGCAACGCTCGATGGAAATGCACAGCTTTTTCAGAAAAGTTTCGATTTAATCTCTGGTGNGCGGACCTGGGTCGAAATGACAAGCGGACAGGAGCCGGAGGTTGATGCGTCGATCAGCCGACAGCGCAGTTTTGATCCGGACCTATGGGTGATCGAGGTAGAGGACAGGCAGGGTCGGCATCTGCTACATGAGGACGGGTTGAGCTGATGGAATGGCGCGATCAAGGCATTTTGCTAAGCGCGCGCCGCCATGGTGAGACATCGGCCATCATCGAGGTGTTCACCCCCGAGCGCGGCCGCCACGCNGGGATCGTGCGCGGCGGTACCAGTCGCAAGATTGCCCCAATTCTCCAACCGGGTGCGCAGTTAGACATCGCATGGCGCGCGCGGCTTGANGATCATATCGGCGCGTTTACTGTAGAGCCCGTNCGCAGCCGCGCCGCATTGGCNATGCATGATCGGCTGAGCCTTGCGGGGTTGAATGCGGTGACGGGGCTGCTTGCCTTTGCATTGCCCGAACGCGAAGCGCATCCGCCANTATATCGTCGAACTGAAGCGCTTCTGGATCTATTGGGGCAGGGGGACCTGTGGCCATTGGCCTATCTTCAATGGGAAATCAGCCTGTTAGACGAGCTTGGCTATGGGCTTGATCTGAGCGCCTGTGCGGTGACCGGACGGACCAGCGGGCTGGTCTTTGTATCTCCGAAAACGGGGCGTGCCGTGACCCGAGAAGGGGCGGGGGAGTGGGTTGATAAAATGCTGCCATTGTCGCCCGTTTTACGTGGGGAAGGGGATGCGAGCGATGCGGATATTGCGCTGGCGTTCAAAANCACGGGATATTTCCTAGAGCGGCATCTGGCGCGCGATCTAGGGGACAAGCCCCTACCCGAGGCGCGCGCGCGCTACGTCGAGGCATTTAGTCGACGGCGCGAAACACCATATTAAGGTTCTCGGTGTTAGACAGAATCATGACGTCATTCAGAATCTCGACGAGGGTGGCGTTGTTGAGCGCGTCAATAACGATGTTTTCTTGGCNGAGATCAGGACATGCCNTTTTGGTGGAGGATATGAGCGTGAAAGAAAACCAGGGGTAGGGCAGCTTGTTCGTGCCGGACATCCGATTGCAGGGGCCTTGAACGGTAACCTGTTCTTTTTCTGGAAAGGACAGCTGTGTGTTTGTTGAGAACGGGACCCCGTTTAGTTCTTGCAAGCGCCATAGGCGATCGGCGGCCCCATATGCNCGCAGAGTTTCGTCCTGACTGCACTGCGTTGTCAGGGCTATGGNCAGAAAGAGGGAGGTCAGCTTGATCATGGGGTCCGGATAGGCAGCCCGACGATTTCACGCGTCAGGCTGCCCGAACTTCATCCGAGCAAACGGCGCGAGATGACCTGCGCCTGAATCTCTGCCGCGCCTTCGAAAATGTTGAGGATACGTGCGTCACATAGGACACGGCTGATTTTGTATTCGAGNGCAAAACCGTTGCCGCCATGGATCTGCAAGCCATTGTCAGCNGCGGCCCAAGCGACCCGTGCGCCGAGCAGTTTGGCCATGCCCGCTTCGACATCACAGCGCCGNCCTTCGTCTTTTTCAAACGCCGAGAAATAGGTGAGCTGGCGGGCGATCATGATTTCGACCGCCATCATCGCCAGTTTGGACGACACGCGAGGGAAGTTGATGAGAGACTTGCCGAACTGCTTGCGATCAATCGCGTATTGCATCGAGATGTCGAGCGCGGATTGCGCGACCCCGATGGCACGCGCGGCTGTCTGGATGCGCGCGCTTTCAAAGGTTTCCATCAACTGTTTGAAACCTTTGCCCTCTTCGCCGCCCAACAGGTTTTCACCTTTGACGTGGAAGCCGTCGAAACCGAGCTCGTATTCCTTCATGCCGCGATAGCCGAGCACTTCGATCTCGCCGCCGGTCATGCCTTCGGAAGGGAAAGGATTCGCGTCGTNNCCCGGCGTTTTCTCGGCCAAGAACATCGACAGGCCCTTGTAGTTCGACGTCTGCGGATCCGTGCGCGCCAGCAGTGTCATCACATGGGTCCGGGCNGCGTGCGTGATCCAGGTTTTATTGCCNGTTATCTTATAATCGTNGCCATCTTTCACCGCGCGCGTGCGCAAAGAACCAAGGTCAGAGCCGGTGTTCGGTTCCGTGAAGACGGCTGTGGGCAAGGTCTCGGCGCTGGCGATCCGCGGGAGCCATTTTTCTTTTTGGGCGTCCGTCCCGCCGGCGATGATCAGTTCGGCCGCGATTTCAGACCGCGTGCCGAGCGAGCCCACGCCGATATAGCCGCGCGACAGCTCTTCCGAGACGACGCACATAGAGGCTTTGGACAGCCCAAAGCCACCGAATTCTTCGGGGATCGTCAGGCCGAAAACGCCCATTTCTGCCAATTCATTGATGACNTCAATCGGGATCAGCTCGTCCTTCAGGTGCCATTCGTGGGCAAATGGTTCCACTTTTTCAACAGCGTAACGACGGAACTGTTCGCGGATCATCTCCAGCTCTTCGTCAAGGCCNGNCCGCCCGACGGTGATGTTGGCGCTTTGCTCTTGCATGAGTTCGACAAGNCGCGTGCGTGCNGCCTGCGAATTGCCTCGTTGCTGCAGTGTCGTGATGNCGGCATTGGAAAACGCGTTNTGATCNNNGGTAGNGACGCCAAGATCGTGCAAGCGCAGAATTTCCCCTTGGTTCATCTGAATGCCGCCGGAAATCTGGCACAGGTATTCGCCGAATGCGATTTGATGGATCAACTGTTCTGTTTCGGAAAACGTGCCATCTGCGTCGAGCTTCTCTGCCCATAGCTGCATCTGGTGAAGCGATTGGGCGTAGGTTGCAAGCCACGCAAGACCATGCGCGGNGGTTTGGTTTTCTTCGACCAGTGTATTCGACACTTTCCCGTCTTGAGAAACGGTCGCACGAACCGCNGANTTAGCGGCTTCTAAAAGGCGGTCTACCGGGGCCAGCGTTGATCTGGTGGTTGCGAGCAGGTCNTCGATCACGATGTTCGCGCCAGAAATCACGTCTTGTCCATCATGTGCCATCTGTAAGCTCCCTTGTTTGGTTAAGCACGGCATANCCTTTTCGCAGGTGCAGCACAATAAAGATACGTTTCGCTGCGTCAATTTGGTTTAAAATTACGCTGAGGATTTCGCGTGCGCTCCGCCGCAATCTTGGTATGACGTGCGGTATGGACATGTTTTTCAGTTTGTTGACGCCGTCAGAATGGGCGTTCGCCTTTGGAATTGGCCTTGTGGCGGGATTCATTAAGGGTGTCGTAGGGTTCGCGATGCCGCTGGTGCTGATTTCAGGGCTGACGATGTTCTTGTCACCTGAGCTTGCCCTTGCCGGGCTGATCTTCCCGACCGTAATTACCAATATGTTTCAGGCACTACGGCAGGGGGTGGCCGCGGCTTGGGACTCCATCAAAATGTTTAAGGTTTTCCTGATTGCGGGCGGCATAGCGCTTAGCTTGTCAGCGCAGACCGTGCGTTTTCTCGCCGCCGATACGATGCTGCTGGTGATTGGTGTTCCGATCACATTGTTCGCGCTGTGGCAGGTGACGGGGCGTAGCTTCACCCTGTCGCACCGATCTACAAAACTAGAAGCATTTATAGGTGCCTTCGCTGGGGCGGTCGGTGGCGTATCGGCCGTTTGGGGGCCGCCTACCGTCGCCTACCTGACCGCATTGGGCACGCCCAAGCACGACCAAATGCGGGTTCAGGGTGTCATCTACGGACTCGGCGCGGTGCTATTGTTGTTTTCACACTTAGGATCTGGCGTGCTGCGCGCTGAAACCGTCCCCTTTTCCGCCGTCATGATCTTGCCGTCGCTCACCGGTATGTGGCTTGGCAGCAAAGTCATGGATAAGATTGACCAAGCGTCCTTTAAGAAAGCGACGCTGGTCATCCTATTGATTGCAGGCGCAAACTTGGTGCGCCGAGGCGTGTTTGGTTAAGGCTTAGCCCTGACGCGCGACCGTTAGCCCAGACACATCTTCGATAAACGTCACAATACGCGTCTTGAGCGCGTCATCGTTTATTGCGGCCAAGGCGTTGACAATCTCGATGCTCGGGTCGGCTTTGGGCGCATCATTCGTGTTGTCATGCAGACCTTCAAAGAAATATGCGGGCGTTACGTCTAAAATCTGGGACAGTTCAAACAGGCGGCTTGCCGCGACCCGGTTTGACCCGATTTCGTATTTCTGGATTTGCTGGAACGACAGGTTTAACCGCCTGGCCACATCAGTTTGGGAAAGCCGACGCAGCGTACGGATCTGTTTAAGTTTTTTGCCGACGTGGATGTCCACTGGATGCGACATATTAATTACCTCCGGTTGTTGTTGAATTAGTCATCCCCAAATCACTCTTTCCGTTCAATTGGATAGATTTATTCAATTTGTGGTTACAAAGTGGCCAAGGGTGTATTATGAATAATGCCTTAATGTATTATTAATTTACCATTGGTGACGAATGAACACTGTCGACAGCCCAAAGCCAGTTGATTTTGACGCGGACCGAATTCCGCCGTTACTATATGAAATGGTTAGATCTTTTACCGTCCTCGCGGATACGTTGAACCTTAGTCAAGCTGTGCGCTTGTTGGGAAGTACGCGGCAGACGGTTCGGCGTCATATCGCCCAAATTGAGGAGTTCTTGGGGGCTCCTATGTTTGAGGTTGATGAGCGCCGGTACAAATTAACACAGCGTGGTGAAGAAGCATTGCCAGAAGCGCGTGAGTTTCTTGCGCGGGGCAAGGTCTGGATCAAGGGCAACACGCGGAGCACGGGTGGGCTTTTACGGTTGTCCCACGAAACACCCAACGGATGGAATTTTTATCAACAGCAACGGCCACTTACCCAGATTTGGGACGGTGAATCTGAAATGATCAAGGAGGCATTCTCGGCCTGGGTGCAGAGCGAGGGCCGGTTGGAACATGAGAATTTTCAACAAATTCGCCCCTATGTCCTAGTGTATCGCGACTCACCCAGTGGTTGGATCTGTATCGAAGTCGGACAAGAATCATTCTACACAAGTTGGTGGGGTTGGGAAAATGCGCGCAGCAGTATTGGCCGCCCTCTCGGCAATTTTCCGGGCGGTCCCGAGTTTGAGGCGATGCTGGATTTCCCCTTTCGGGAGGTTCAGGCGAATGGCGGGGTCCGCCTTGACGAGGTTGTGACACAAATGCCGAGGAACACGGCAGGCGGCGAGCTTATCCCATTGGCCTATAAACGACTTTTGATGGCGAGCCGTTTTCCTGACGGAAGCTTTGCTTTGATATCCGCGGTAGATAGATCACGTCACGTCACCATCTCTGGGTTGGATCAAGACGCGATGGTTGGCATGCCCGAGGATGCAATCGTCGGCTTCTAGCCGGTTACCGAAAAATCGAAGAAAATTCCCGATAAATAAGCTACCCTTTGATCAGCTTGCATCAAAGGAGAGTTCAGTATGACGTTGTTGAGTTTTCAAGACGGCGAACGGTTTATCGCCAGCAGTTCCGCACTTTTGCAGGAGGCCGGGATCACGTTAACGGTCGGTTATGATTTTGCTGAGTATAAGACGATATTGCAGGACGCGCGTCCGGATCACTTGATAGGGCTGCCGTTCGACCCTGAAACGCACGACCTGAACGAAACCAATGCCTTTTGGATTGTCGGCCGAAATGCCAAAGGCGATGTTATGCATACGCAGGCAATGCGTATGCTGGATTTGAAAGGAGCCAAGCTAGCCGAATATCTTCGTCGGTCATTTGTCGAGTTTCCGCCGCCCGGCGTTGACATCGATTTTCTCCGATCACGGTATCGCGCGGGGCCGGGTGCGCAGCGCATCGCTGGCGACGTGTGCTATCATGGGGAATTCTGGGTGGGCGCAACGCCGCGAGAGTTCAGAAACGCAGGTCTATCTTCTGTGCTGGGGCGCTATGCATTCTGGCAGGCGATGCAGCATTGGGACCCTGACCATGTCATCGCGTTTATGACCAACTCGGTTGTGTATAAGGGCTTTCCAGCGCGGCATGGCTATATGCACACAGAGCCAGGCACGTTGCGGTGGTTCATCAACGGAATGGATGCGCCGGTCGAAGGGTTCATGGCCTATATGGGCCGCGATGATTTGCGCTTTATTCTGGATATGCCGCTCTCGGACCGAGCTTCGAAAGCAGCATAGTCTGCGCATGGAAAAAGAGCCGCGCATTGGCGCGGCTCTGGTAAGCTTTAGCCGATGGCGGCGGCTTTTACGTCGTCATCAATATAAGGGAGGTATTGTTCGAAGTTTTCTGCAAACATCTTGACCAGCTTGTCAGCCTGACGATCGTAGGATTCAGGGTTGTCCCATGTCCGGCGTGGATCCAGCAGGATGTCAGCAACACCCGTAACCGCCACGGGAACGTCAAAGCCAAAGTTTGGATCTTTGCGGTACTCTACCCCGGCGAGCGACCCTTCCAGGGCCGCGGTCAGCAACGCGCGCGTTGCTTTGATCGGCATGCGGCTGCCTGTGCCATAAGCGCCCCCAGTCCAGCCGGTGTTTACCAGCCAGCAGGTTGCGCCATGCGCCGCGATCTTCTCGCGGAGAAGGTTCCCGTAGACTTCGGGGCGACGCGGCATGAAGGGCGCACCAAAGCAGGTCGAGAATGTAGGCTCGGGTTCAGTCACGCCACGTTCGGTACCGGCAACCTTGGAGGTGAAGCCAGACAGGAAGTGGTACATGGCCTGCGCCGGGGTCAAGCGTGCGATAGGGGGAAGAACGCCGAACGCATCACAGGTTAGCATGATGATATTCTTGGGGTGCCCACCCGTCGCTTTCGCCGAGGCGTTAGAAATGTAGTGAAGCGGGTAAGCGCAACGCATGTTGGCGGTGAGGCTATCATCGTCGAAATCAAGTTCTTTGGTGTCTTCATCAAAGATCATGTTCTCGATCACGGTGCCGAATTTTTCGGTAGTCGCGTAAATCTCGGGTTCTGCCTCTCGGCTGAGGTTGATCGTCTTGGCGTAGCAGCCACCTTCGAAATTGAATGTCCCGTTATCCGACCAGCCGTGTTCATCGTCACCAATCAATGTGCGGCCCGGATCGGCGGATAGCGTGGTCTTTCCTGTGCCTGACAGACCGAAGAATACAGCGGTATCGACGGGATTGCCGGTAGCATGGTTGGCCGAGCAGTGCATCGGCATGATCCCTTTTTCCGGCAACAGATAGTTCAACAGGGTGAATACAGATTTCTTATTCTCACCTGCGTATTCTGTGCCGCCGATCAAGATCATCTTCTTGTCGAAGTTCATCGCAATGACGGTTTCCGAGCGGCAGTCGTGTTTGGCCGGATCAGCCGAAAAGCTCGGGCAGTTGATTACGGTGAAGTCCGCGATGAAATCATCCAGCGCGTCGCGCTCGGGGCGGCGCAGCATGTGGCGAATGAACAGACCGTGCCAAGCCAGCTCGGTCACCATACGCACGTTGATCGCGTGTTTCGGATCGGCCCCACCGACCAGATCCTGGACGAAGTAGTCACGCCCCTGCATATGCGCCAACATGTCCTTGTGAAGCGCATCAAAGCCTTCAGGCGACATCTCGGCGTTGTTTTCCCACCAGATTTTATCCGCAACGCTGTCGGTTTTTACGACATGTTTATCCTTGGGGGAGCGTCCGGTGAATTTGCCCGTCGTCACAAGAAACGCGCCGCCCTTGCCTAACGTGCCTTCTTCCCGTTTCAGCGCGGCTTCGACCAGCGCGGGTTCGATCATGTTGTAATAGACATCACCAAGCCCGCTTATGCCTTGGTCTTCGAGGCGGAATTGCGGATTTACGCGGCCTAACGTCATGTGATGTCTCCTGTAGCTGCACCGAGAAAAGGTGCCAATTCTTGCACAAATGGCTCGACCCAAGGGGTCGTGTCCGCCTCTTAGCACGTTGATTTACAGTATGAACAGGTAGGTTAGTCGCAGTTAGCGCCACCATGTAACTGTTTGCGGAAACTGTCCTTAATTGAACGTAAAGTCCTATGGGGTAACGTGGCGTCTGCACCCTATATGTGCGGCAATTTAGCCATTCATTAGCAAATTGTGGCGTGATTATGGCCAAGATGAGGAGCGATTCGCAGTTTCCGATTGATTCGGCCGCGTAAATTGATGATCAATGAAAGAAAAAATATTATGGCAGTTGAGCAGCATATAAAAGGAACAGGCAATGTCTAAAATTGCATTGGTGGATGACGACAGGAATATCCTGACGTCGGTTTCAATGACGTTGGAAGCCGAAGGTTTCGAAGTCGAGACATATAATGACGGGCAAGCCGCGTTGGATGCGTTCAACAAAAAGCTGCCCGACATGGCGGTGTTGGACATCAAGATGCCTCGCATGGATGGCATGGATTTGCTGCAAAGGCTTCGCCAGAAAACCGCGATGCCCGTGATCTTTCTGACATCCAAAGATGACGAGATTGATGAGGTGCTCGGCCTGCGGATGGGGGCTGACGACTACGTGAAAAAACCCTTTAGTCAGCGGCTTTTGGTTGAACGTATCCGTGCGCTGTTGCGCCGTCAGGATGCCGTGGAAACCAACGAGGTCGGCGACACCGAAGAAACCAAAGTGATCGAACGTGGTGATTTGCGCATGGATCCNTTGCGCCANGCNGTAAGCTGGAANGGTAAGGACGTATCCCTGACGGTGACAGAATTCCTGNTGCTGCAAGCGCTTGCACAGCGNCCCGGCTTTGTGAAGTCACGTGACCAGTTGATGGACGTGGCATATGATGATCAAGTTTACGTCGACGACCGTACAATCGATAGTCATATCAAACGGTTGCGCAAAAAAATGCGGACTGCGGATGACGAGTTTTCCGCGATCGAAACACTCTATGGCATCGGCTACAGATACAACGAAGAGTGACCTGAGCCATGGCCATTGTCGAAAGGAATTTTGTGCGAGACATGACCACACCTTATCGGGACGGTGATGTTGTATTGGGCGACGATTGGGTCGCTCCGGACAAAACCGCGACAGATGAANTGCGCAGCAAACGCGCGCGGCGGGGGCTNTTCTCTCTGCGTGCGTCGCCGCTGACGCGNAAGATCATCACATTTAACTTGATTGCGTTGAATGTTTTGGCCGCCGGTATTCTTTATCTTAACTCTTCTCGCGATAGTCTGGCCGTGCAGCGTGGTGCGTCACTGGTTTCGGAAGCTGAACTGATCGCTGACGTTTTTGAGGCGCAGTTGGCAACGGCGGATGCGCCTGACAGCCTGAGCGACGCGATGGATGTAGATGCAAGCCTTGGCCGGCTTGATTTGCGCAGCGGGATCGAGGTGTTTGTATTCGATTCCACCGAAAGCCTTGTTGCGCAGAACGCGGGTGCTGCCGCGCGAAATAACGTCGGTGCCGAAGATGACACGGCGCTGATTTCCGATGGGTTGAGCTGGCTTTGGGGGCTGCTCTCCCGACCCTTCGAAACCGACGCCACGGCAGATCCTGCTCCGTTGGCGGAACAGTTGCAGCCGTTGGTNTCGGGNGCATTGGTNGGCGGGACCAAGGTGCGGAACGATCTTGTCGGCACTGGAGGCACGCTTTTCTCTGTTGCGACGCCGATTGTGCAGAACGGATTGCCAGTCGGGGTTGTCGCCGTCACCTCGGCTGCGGGTGAAATTGACAAACTGGTTCGCGGCGAACGGGAGAGGGTGCTCCAGATGTTCGTGATCGCGACGCTGGTTTCGATCGGGTTGAGCCTCGTGCTGGCCTCGACCATCGCAAATCCGTTGTCCGATCTTGCTGCCGCGGCAGAGCTTGGGCGTGANAAAGATGCGCGNAAGATGAACCCGGGCCGCATTCGNATCCCTGATTTGACGGCGCGTCCTGATGAAATAGGGCGCTTGTCGGGCGCACTGCGCGGGATGGTTTCCGCATTATACAACCGCATTGACGGAAACGAACAGTTTGCCGCCGATGTCGCGCATGAGATCAAGAACCCGCTTGCTTCGCTCCGTTCTGCGGTAGGCACGCTGCGCCTGATCAAGCGTGAGGACCAGCGCGAAAAACTGCTNGATGTCATCGACCATGACGTTCGCCGGTTGGATCGTNTGGTNAGTGATATTTCGAATGCGTCCCGTCTGGACAGCGAATTGGTCAAGGAAGAGGAAGAGCCGTTTGATCTGCTGATGATGATCAGCAATCTGGGTCAGTATCTTGGCGAAGATGCGCGCAAACGTGGCATCGATTTTATCACCGATCTGCCCGAACAGCCGATCATCGTGCACGGGTTGGAAGCACGTTTGGCACAGGTTTTTGTGAATCTGATCAGCAATGCCGTCTCGTTCTGCGAAGACGGCGATGCCATTCGGGTCTGGGCACGCAAACGTGAAAATCGCGTTCTTGTGGTCGTCGAAGACACGGGGCCCGGCATTCCAGAGCAAGCTCTGTCGAAGATCTTTAAGCGTTTTTATTCGCAGCGCCCGGAAGAGCATTTTGGCAATAACTCCGGCCTCGGGCTGGCGATCTCNAAGCAGATTGTCGAAGCGCATGGCGGNGTGATCTGGGCAGAAAANATCCGGCCCACGGANGCCGATATCTCCTCTGATCCCCTTGGCGCGCGCTTTGTGGTCGGCCTGCCCACCTGAACCGGCCATGACCAAAAGCACGATNCACGCCACCACCGTCGCGATTGATGGGCGTGGCGTGATGATCAGGGGGGGCTCGGGTAAAGGCAAGTCCGCGCTGGCGCTGCAGATGATTGCGATGGGCGCCGAGCTGGTTGCCGATGACCGCACGGATTTGATCGTTCAGGATGCCCAGGTTATCGCGCACCCACCCGCCGCGATCAAAGGGTTGATCGAGGCGCGCGGCGTCGGCTTGCTGACCTTGAAACATCGCAGTGCGATACCGATCTTTCTTATCGTAGACCTTGACCAAGATGAGCCTAACCGCCTTCCTGAAATCACGTACCAAGACGTGATGGGCATCCAAATCCGATGCCTGAAAAGATGCGACGGGCCTCATTTTGCTGCCTCTGTTTACTTGATGGCAAAGATGATGAAATACACAGCAGATGACTGATGATGTAACACCCAACCGGCGCATGGTGCTGGTGACCGGCCCCGCGGGGGCAGGGCGATCTTCGACGCTTAATGTGTTGGAGGATGCAGGCTTTGAAGCGATCGACAATATTCCCATGCGGATGCTGCGCGCTTTGCTCGAAGCGCCGGGTCAACTGCGTCCGATGGCTCTTGGTGTCGATTTGCGGAACCGCGATTTTTCGACCGATCGCGTGATCGAACTGATGTCGGACATGCGGTCTCGTCCCAATGTAGATATTGAATTGCTATATCTGGATTGTGCGACCAACGTCCTGCTTCGGCGCTTCTCCGAAACACGCCGGCGCCATCCCATGGCGGCCACCGCTACGCCTGTCGAGGGGATCGTGCGCGAGAAAGAGCTGCTTGAACCGGTGCTGGCGCTGGCGGATGTCCTGATCGACACCTCCGAGCTGAATGTGCACCAGTTGCGTGCGGAAGTGGAGCGCTGGTTCGCGCTTGATGGGGAGCATCACCTCAGCGTATCCGTACAGTCTTTCTCGTATAAGCGCGGCTTGCCCCGCAGTGCGGATATGGTGTTTGACTGCCGGTTTTTGCGCAATCCCTATTGGGAACCCTCGCTGCGTGGTATGAACGGCACACAAAAAGAGGTCGCCGATTACGTGCATGCCGACCCGCTGTTCGAAAGCTTTGCCGCACAGGTAAACTCTCTGTGTCAATTGATCCTGCCAGCCTGCAAGACTGAAGGTAAATCGCATATCTCTCTTGCGTTTGGCTGCACAGGGGGGCAACACCGTTCCGTAACTTTGGCCGAACATCTGGCGTTCAAACTTTCGAACGACGGCTGGCAGGTGTCCATCAGACACCGCGAACTGGATCGTAGTAAACGGGAAGAGACATCGCGTTGATTGGTATTGTGATTGTTGCACACGGTGGATTGGCCAAAGAATATTTGGCTGCGATCGAACATGTTGTTGGGTCGCAAAACGGCGTGCGCGCTATTGCGATCCATGCAGACCATGATCGTACCGAAAAGCAGCGGGAAATCTGCGAGGCAGCCGATGCCGTGGATACGGGCAATGGTGTTGTCGTCGTAACGGACCTTTTCGGTGGGTCCCCGTCGAACCTCAGTTTGCTTGCATGCCGTCCTGAAAACCGTCGGATCCTGTACGGCGCAAACCTTCCCATGTTGATCAAGCTGGCAAAGTCACGTGATCTTGAAGTGCCCGAGGCGGTGCGCGCGGCCCTGGCGGCCGGCAGAAAATATATTGATAGCCAGAATGTTAGTGCGGAATAGCAAGGCCCCTATTGTATGACCCAAGTCTCATTGAAAATCGTAAACGAAAAAGGCCTGCATGCCCGCGCCTCCGCCAAGCTGGTTGAGGTCGTCGAGGCTTTTGATGCGCGCGCCGAAGTCAGCAAGGACGGGATGTCCGCCTCTGGTGACAGCATTATGGGGCTGCTGATGCTCGCGGCGTCCAAAGGGTGTACGATTGATGTACAGACCTCCGGCCCGGATCAGGACGCATTGGCCGATGCGTTAACAGCCTTGGTGGCTGACAAGTTCGGCGAAGGCCAGTAACGGCGGTGTTTGCAATGCGGCCGGTGGTCACTGTGATGCGTAAAGGGTTAACCACATGACGGAGAATGTGCCAACCGGCCCTGCGCCCCTACTGAACGATGGTAGCGGCGAACCGGTGACCTTCACGAAGTATGACCGCCGAAGCCTGTCCTATGCCTCCACGTTTGATCATCCTGTCAAATCGGGGGTCATCAGCGCAATCGAACTTTTCACCGGCAAGCTCAAGGTTCTGCGCCTGATCCGACAGTTCGAGAAACAGGGCGCGCCCACAGGGCAGGGGTTCTGGCGTGCGGCACTTGATACGATGGGGATCGACCTGACGACCCCGCAGGAACAGCTGAATCGCATTCCGAAAACGGGTCCAGTGGTCGTTGTTGCGAACCACCCGCACGGGATGGTCGATGGCATGATTTTCGCCGATCTGATCGGACGGGTACGCCCTGATTATCGGATTCTGACGCGCTCTTTGTTGACCTCTATCGACGAGGTCGCAGGCAGCTATATGATCCCCGTGCCGTTTCCCCATGACCCTGATGCGCAGCGCAAAGGTGTCGAAATGCGCGCCAAAGCGATGGCGCATCTGAAGGATGGCGGTGTTGTCGCGCTGTTCCCCTCTGGGGTCGTAGCGGCTTCGGATACCATGTTCGGCCCTGCCATAGAGGCGGAGTGGAACGTATTCACCGCGAAAATGATCCGGCGCTCGGGCGCGCAAGTGGTGCCAATGCGCTTTCCAGGGCAAAATAGCAGAGCCTATCAAATTGCGAATAAAATCTCGCCAATCTTGCGACAGGGGCTTCTGCTCCACGAGATTGTGCACGCCTGCGACAAGCCGCAGGGCCCGATCGTAGGTGCGCCGCTTTCGCCAGAGCAGATGGCCGCTCATGCGGACGATCCACGCGGCTTCATGGCGTGGCTACGGGCGCATACACTTGCGCTTAAAGACTAACGCTATCTTCCAAATGGGATAAATCCCGGGGGCGCGGGGGCTGGCCCCCGCTGTTTGCTGCAAATTTATCGCGTGGGAACAGGCACATCGCCGCGGTAGTCATAGAAACCCCGCTGAGATTTACGCCCCAGCCAGCCCGCTTCAACGTATTTTGTCAGCAGCGGACAGGGACGATATTTCGTATCGGCCAGCCCGTCATGCAACACGTTCATAATCGCCAGGCAGGTGTCTAGACCGATGAAATCTGCAAGCTCCAGCGGCCCCATCGGGTGGTTGGCCCCCAGCTTGAGTGAACTATCGATAGATTCGACAGAGCCCACACCTTCATAGAGTGTATAGACAGCCTCGTTGATCATCGGCATCAAGATACGATTTACGATAAATGCTGGGAAGTCTTCGGCAGAGGCCGCAGTTTTGCCCAGTTTATCAACGACGCCGCGGCAGGCCTCAAAAGTTTCCTTATCCGTCGCAATCCCGCGGATCAGCTCCACCAGCTGCATCACGGGCACCGGGTTCATGAAGTGGAACCCCATAAACTTTTCAGGGCGATCGGTTCGGCTGGCGAGCCGCGTAATCGAAATTGACGACGTGTTCGACGTCAGGATTGTGGTCGGTTTGAGGTGGGGGATCAGATCTTCAAAAATCGCTTGCTTGACGGTCTCGCGTTCGGTCGCCGCCTCGATCACCAGATCACTTTGGCCCAATTCTGCAAGTGTTTGGGTTGTCACGATTCTTTTGAGCGTCGCGTCACGGTCTGCTTCGGTTACCTTACCGCGGCCAACCTGACGGTCGAGGTTGCCGGTAATGGTATCAACCGCCTTTTGCAGTGCTTCAGCGCTTACATCGTTCAACAGCACGTCGTAGCCCGCCAAAGCCATAACATGGGCGATGCCGTTGCCCATTTGGCCTGCGCCAACGATGCCGATTGTCTGGATATCCATGCGCTGTCCCCTTTTGTTTCGCCGCAGCATAAAGCGGGCGGGGTAGCAGCCGCAAGGGTCGGAATTCACGACAGCTTTTCTCAAATCCGAACATTAAGGAAATCGAAAATACTTAGGGCGATACTGCGTCCGTAAAGCGGTGGAACAGGGTGAACGGTATGGGCGCTACGGAAGATGGCAGGCGGCGGTTGGACTACGCGTTGTGCCGCTATGGCACGTCGAAACTACTGTTTCGCGGACCTCTTCGGAGAACTTCCTCGCCTTATGTGGTTTTTGTTGGCGGCTCCCAGACGTTTGGCCGCTACGTCGAAACTCCGTTCCCTACGTTGGTAGAACTGTCTAGCGGGGTGCCTTGCATCAACTTCGGGTGCCAAAATGCGGGTCTGGATGTGTTTCTACATGATGCCGAAGTTATGAAAATTGCCGCCGGGGCGCATGTGACCGTGGTGCAAGTGTTGGGCGCACACAACATGTCGAATCGTTACTACTCAGTGCACCCTCGTCGAAACGACAGATTTATCGCACCGTCGAAACTGCTTTACTCCATCTACCCCGAGGTTGATTTTGCAGAATTTCACTTTACACGCCACCTATTGGAGGCGCTCAAGCAAGTCTCGCCCACTCGGTTCGCGATGGTGGTGCGTGAGCTTCAACAGGCTTGGATCGCTCGGATGACCCTGCTGCTTGGCCGAATGACGGGACCATGCGTGCTGCTTCACCTTAGTCCCGAAAAGCCCACGCGGGACATGGGCGCGCAGGCTCGTGCGGGGCCTCTGTTCGTGACCAAAGCTATGGTTGTCCAGGTAAGTCGTCTGGCGGCCGGGGTGGTATATGTGACACCGTCACACGCGGCCATGTCCGAGGGGACGGCGGGGATGGTGTTCCCTGCAGTAGAGAAGGAGCGGGCGTTACAGCTCCCCGGCGTTCGGGCACATAAAGAGATTGCGAAGGCGGTCGCGCAGACGATTGAACACCTGAAATAGAAAAAGGCCCGCAGGTGACTGCGGGCCTTATCCATGAAAACCTTAAAGGCTTACAGTTTCTCGATCAGCTCGGGAACGGCTTCGAACAGATCTGCCACCAGACCATAGTCCGCGACCTGGAAGATCGGCGCTTCTTCGTCTTTGTTGATGGCGACGATGATCTTGCTGTCTTTCATGCCGGCCAAGTGCTGGATCGCACCGGAGATGCCAACCGCCACATAAAGCTCGGGCGCGACAACCTTACCGGTCTGACCTACTTGCCAGTCGTTCGGAGCATAGCCCGAATCAACGGCAGCGCGCGAAGCGCCAACAGCAGCACCCAGCTTGTCAGCCAGCTTTTCGATCAAGGCGAAGTCTTCTTCGGAGCCAACGCCACGGCCGCCGGAAACAACCACGCCAGCCGATGTCAGCTCGGGGCGATCGCTTTCTGCAACGTGGTCTTCAACCCAGGAAGACAGGCCGGGATCGGCCGCAGCGGATACCGTCTCTACAGAGGCGGAGCCACCGTCGCCCGCGGCGTCAAACGTCGTGGTGCGGAAGGTGATAACCTTTTTCGGATCCGAGGATTTGACCGTCTGGATCGCGTTGCCCGCATAGATGGGACGTTCGAACGTGTCGGTGTCGATAACACCGGACACATCGGACAGCAACATGACGTCAAGCAACGCAGCAACACGTGGCATCACGTTTTTGGCGTCTGTGGTCGCTGGCGCGGTGATGTGATCGTAATCACCGGCGAGCGATACGATCAACGCCGCCGTGGATTCCGCGAGGCGGTGGCCAAGGGTCTCATCCTCGGCGACCNGAACTTTGGAAACNCCGTTGATTTTCGCAGCCGCTTCGCCCGCCGCAGCGGCGGAACCACCAGCGCAGAGAACAGTAACATCGCCGAGCATCTTGGCCGCAGCAACGGCTTTGGATGTCGCGTCAAGTGCCAGTTCGCCATCAGTTACTTCTGCAAGGAGTAGAACAGCCATTACACAGCCCCCGCTTCTTTAAGTTTCGCAACCAGTTCATCGACCGACTCGACCTTGANGCCCGCAGCACGTTCTGCTGGCTCAGCCGTCTTGATGATTTCCAAACGGTTGGAAACCTCGACGCCATAATCGGCAGGTGTCTTNTCATCCAAAGGCTTTTTCTTTGCCTTCATGATGTTGGGTAGCGACGCATAGCGTGGTTCGTTCAGGCGAAGATCCACAGTCACGACTGTAGGCATGGAAACCTTAATAGTCTGCAAACCACCGTCGACTTCACGTGTCACAACAGCGCTGTCGCCATCGATGTCGACTTTGGAGGCGAAAGTCGCTTGCGACCACCCCAGCAGAGCGGACAGCATCTGACCCGTGGCGTTCATGTCGTTGTCGATCGCCTGCTTACCGCAAAGAACAAGGTCGGGCTTCTCTTCTTCGACGACGCCTTTCAGAATTTTGGCAACGGTCAAAGGCTCGATATCGTTGTGCACATCGTCGGCCGCCACGATCAGAATCGCGCGGTCGGCGCCCATTGCCAGCGCTGTGCGCAGTGTTTCCTGCGCCTGTTTTACGCCGATAGAGACGACCACAACTTCTTCGACCTGGCCGGCCTCTTTCATGCGGATCGCTTGTTCGACGGAAATCTCGTCAAACGGGTTCATCGACATCTTTACGTTGGCAAGATCAACACCCGTGCCGTCCGCTTTGACGCGTACTTTCACGTTGTAGTCGATCACGCGCTTTACAGGTACCAGTACCTTCATGAGCGTTCTCTCTCCTCAGTTGACGATCCGGGCCGGTTCGGCCCCGATCATGTGAACTCTTCGTCGGTGTAACGAAGCAATCGAATGCAAAACAGTCAAAAATAGTAATTTATTGTCTTTCGACGCGGCGTTTCTGACTGACGGCCTTAGCGATTTGCCCCGGGCACCCATAATACATCGTCCTTACCGCCGTTATTTGAAGCCCTCGCCGCGACGAAAAACCAATCGCTTAGCCGGTTCAGATATTTGACGGTGGCCAGATTGATAGAATCTCTGTCAGCCAAATGCACCGCAAGCCGTTCGGCGCGGCGGGCAACTGTCCGGCACACGTGCAAATGCGCGGCAAGTGCGGTGCCGCCGGGTAGAATAAAGCTTCTCAGCGGGGACAGATCAGCGTTCATCACGTCGATCTCACGTTCAAGCCTGTCGACCTGCGCCGCCGCGAGGCGCAGAGGCGGGTATTCGGCGTCTGCATCCGCTTCCATATCGGGGCGGCACAGGTCAGCGCCCAGGTCGAACAGGTCGTTCTGGATACGCGACAGCGCGGCGTCGGTTTCGCCTTTCGCCTCAAGCCGCGCGACACCAACAAAACAGTTCAATTCGTCGGATGTGCCATATGCCTCGACCCGGAGGTCGTGTTTGGCCACACGGTCCCCGTTTCCCAACGCGGTTTCGCCTTTGTCGCCGGTGCGGGTGTAGATTTTATTAAGAACAACCATCAGCCAGCGTCCTTTCGCAGGTACACATATATGACGATGAGAACGACAGCGATGAACTGTGCGATGATGCGCATGCGCATAAGTTTATTTGAATTGCGCTTATTGAATTCTCCGCCACCAGCGAAGCCCCCAAGCCCAAAAATCAATACGATAACCACCGCAATCACGGCAACGACGGTCAGGATATATAACGGATCAGCGAACATAAGCATCCTTTGTGTTGCTGAAAGATGTAGCGGGGTCATGCAGTAGCGCAACCCGAATTTATCGAGAGAGCACCCAGTCTAGGGCACGTGTTGGTAAAATACGCTTTAAAATGCCCGAGATGCGCGTCGGTGTCGTGACATAATACCGCGGCCGTGGGCGGTCGGCCTCCAGCGCATGGATAAGCTTGTCAACGACTGCTTGTGGCGGAAGCTCGAACCTGTCGGGCCCTCTCGCAGTGTATAGCCTGTCTAACAACGCGCTTTCGTATTGCGCCTTTCGGGCAGAGCTTTTCCAATCGATCCAACGCTCGAAGTGCGGGATAGAGTTCGCGCGGATGTTGGATGTAATGGGCCCGGGCTCGATCAGGGTCACGTGAATGGGGGTGTCGCGCAGTTCAATGCGCAGCGTGTCTGTTAAGCCTTCCAGCGCGAATTTCGTAGAATTGTAAGCGCCACGCCACGGCATCGTGACAAGACCCAAGACGGACGAACATTGAATAATGCGCCCGTGACCCTGTGCCCGCATCACAGGGATGATCTTGCGCGTAAGCTCGTGCCAGCCGAAGAAATTGCTTTCGAATATCNCGCGCAGCGCGTCTGTGGGNAGNTCTTCGACGGCACCGGGTGTCGCATGGGCACCGTTGTTATAAAGGGCATCGAGCGTGCCACCGGTTTGCTCNAGTACNTGATCCANCGCAGNGGCGATGCTACTGGCATCCGTATAGTCGAGCTGGGGCGCATCAAATCCTTCNGCGGCTAGCCTCTCGCAATCGCGNGTTTGGCGGCACGAAGCGAAAACNNTCCAGCCGCGTTCGCGCANNGNATGCGCAGCNGCGTAGCCGATCCCGGAGGAGCAGCCGGTAATTAAAATTGTACGTTGTTGCATTAACANTCTGTCTCGGNANNNGTTGNGTGAGTTTACCCGTTCGACAACAGGAAATCGGCCATCCAGCCCTCTGGCCCGCCGTCTACGGGACGCATCTTTACCCATCCATCGCCGTTATCCTGAATNATCTCGACCGAATCGCCGCGACCTAGCTTGNTCACGACCTGAAACTCGGTGCCGGGGCCACCACGGACATTCACACGGTTGCCGGATACAGAACGAATATCCGCTTCGCTGCTCAGGTTCGTTTCAGCACGTGCCTCTACGATCGCGGCACCGCTGTCNTTCGGAACNATCAGNCTGGGAATAATTGCTGGCGTGTCCGCCCCGTTCNCCGCGATNTTCTGGGCAACAGGCACATACGATACGTCAGTCGCAGCACCGGTGTCCGCNGTATTCAATGCGGTGGTGAGGGTGACAGAAACGCGTTCGGCATCATCAGCTTGCGCGGTGCTTTCAAAACCTGGCGGGGTCGTATCAACCGGAGCCGTCGCGACCGCCGGGATGACCTTTGCCGTCTCGACTGGTTCGTTTGAGGTTTCGGCGGTGATTTCATTCTCTTGTGCTGGCATCTGGTCTGCATTCGCAGCCATCTGAGCACTCGCGGGTTGAAAGTCGGCCCCGCCGCTCATCTCGTAGAATGCCCAACCAAGAAACCCGAAGGTCAACAAAATAAACCGCTTCATCACACATTCCTCGAAATAGCAGACAGCCTAGACCCGCAGCAGGTCTCCCCAAGGCTGTATTATCAAGTATAACATAAAGTGCTGCCAAATCGTTCCAATATGTTTGCAAAGTTGCATGACAGAGACACCGCACACCGTGCTGGGGCGCTGCGCGCCAAACAGTCGCTTGCCGCGTCTCGCGGCCTTGGCTAAACAATGAAGATGTCAGATGTAACCACCCCCGCCGATCCAGATTCTCGCAATTCGTCAGAGCCTTTGCGCCGTGCATTGGGCGATCGGTATCTGACCTATGCGCTTTCTACTATTATGCACCGCGCGCTGCCCGATGCGCGCGACGGGTTAAAGCCCGTTCACCGTCGAATTCTATTCGCGATGCGTGAACTGAGGCTTAACAGCACCGGGGGATTCCGGAAGTCTGCGAAAATTTCCGGCGACGTAATGGGGAACTATCACCCGCACGGCGACGCTGCGATTTACGATGCGATGGCGCGTCTCGCGCAAGATTTTAACGTGCGTTATCCGTTGGTTGACGGGCAGGGGAACTTTGGCAACATCGACGGGGATAACCCCGCTGCAAGCCGATATACCGAAGCGCGCATGACCGCCGTGGCCGAGGCCATGCTGGAAGGTCTGAATGAAAATGCTGTCGATTTTAGAGAGAATTACGACGGCACACTGACCGAGCCTGCGGTTCTGCCCGCGCAGTTCCCGAACCTTCTGGCAAACGGGTCGTCGGGTATCGCTGTTGGCATGGCCACCAACATCCCGCCGCATAATATCTCGGAACTGGTGGACGCCTGTATCCACCTGATCAAAACGCCCGATGCCCGCGACGATACCTTGCTTAAATACGTTCCCGGTCCCGATTTTCCGACCGGCGGTATTATCGTTGAACCCCCTGAAAACATTGCGAATGCCTATCGTACGGGCAAGGGCGGTTTCCGTCTGCGCTGTCGGTGGGAAACAGAGGATCTGGGGCGCGGTGCTTGGCAAATTGTCATCACTGAAATTCCCTATCAGGTACAGAAATCCAAGCTGATCGAAAAGATTGCAGAGCTTATTCAGACCAAGAAGATTCCGATTCTGGGCGATGTACGCGACGAATCGGCCGACGATATTCGCCTGATCATCGAGCCGCGTTCCAAGAACGTTGATCCCGAGGTCCTGATGGGGATGCTGTATCGCAGCTCTGATCTTGAGGTGCGATTCTCGTTGAACATGAACGTCTTGATCGACGGGGTGACGCCTAAAGTATGTTCGATGAAGGAAGTGCTGCGCGCATTTCTTGATCACCGGCGCGAGGTGCTTCAGCGGCGCTCGACCCACCGGATGGAGAAAATCGACCACCGCCTAGAGGTCTTGGAAGGTTTTATCGTCGCGTTTCTTAACCTCGATCGCGTGATTGATATCATTCGCTATGACGAGGACCCGAAATCGGCGTTGATGGCCGAGGATTGGGGTAAGGATCACGTGCGCGCGATGGACGAGGCGAGCTATGTACCGCCAGCGCCCTCCACAGAAAACGCGCTATCCGAAGTTCAAGCCGACGCGATTTTGAACATGCGCCTGCGGTCGTTGCGCCGGTTGGAAGAAATCGAATTGCTGCGCGAGCAATCCGCCTTGATGGAGGAGCGCTCGGGCCTCGAGGATCTGCTGGAAAACGAAGGAACCCAATGGGATACGATCATCGACCAGCTGCGCGAGACGAAAAAGCAGTTCGGCAAGGACTGGTCGCTGGACGGAAAGAACATCGGTCGTCGTAGAACGAGCTTCTCCGAAGCTGGCGTGATCGAGGAAGTCCCGCTGGAGGCGATGATCGACCGCGAACCGATTACAGTTGTCTGTTCGCAGATGGGCTGGATCCGTGCGATGACGGGACATATCGATCTGAACCGAGAGTTGAAGTTCAAGGATGGGGACGGCCCCCGCTTTATTTTCCATGCAGAGACAACAGACAGGCTGCTGGTTTTCGGGTCGAACGGGCGCTTTTACACGGTGTCTTCATCGACCTTGCCTGGCGGGCGCGGCATGGGGGAGCCATTGCGGTTGATGGTGGATCTGCCTAACGAAGTTCAAATTGTCGATATTTTGATCCACAAGGCGGGGCGCAAGCTATTGGTGGCTTCCTCGGCCGGGGATGGATTTATCGTGCCGGAGGATGATGTTCTGGCGCAGACACGCAGCGGTAAACAGGTGCTGAACGTGCGCGGCGACGCGAAAGCAATGATTTGCGCGCCGGTGACCGGCGATGCGGATGCCGTTGCCGTTGTGGGCGAAAATCGCAAAGTCTTGGTGTTCGGCTTGGACGAGCTTCCCGAAATGGGGCGCGGCAAAGGTGTGCGGCTGCAAAAATACAAAGACGGGGGCATGTCTGATGCGATCACGTTTAGCCGCGAGAACGGGCTAAGCTGGCAGGATCCCGCGGGACGGACACGCACCGAATCTGATCTGACCGAATGGACTGGTAAACGCGCGACAGCGGGGCGCATGGCACCGCGTGGGTTCCCGCGTGATAACCGCTTCGGTTGATCGCAAGCGACGTGAGTGACGCCGAGCTTTCATACCCCAGTGGTTCGGCACCCGCGATGTCGGTTCAATTCGTCGGGGGGCGCGGCGCGCTCTTTTGGTTGGCGTTCAAAACCGGTTTTCTCACGATTATGACGCTGGGGTTTTACCGGTTCTGGATGAAGACCCGTTTGCGGCGATGGTATTGGTCCGCAATCCGGCCGGGCGGGCATCCGATGGAATACGTCGGCGATCCGATTGAAAAGCTATTGGGATTCTTTATCGCCGTTGTGATCCTCACCTTCTACATCGGAATCATTAATCTGATTCTGATGTTCGTCAGCTTCTCGGTGTTTTCGAGCGCGACCTTAGGGTACTTCGCAGCGGGGTTCGGGGTTGTTCCCCTGTGGTTCTATGCCCGATATCGTGCGCGACGGTACGTCTTGGGACGGACGCGATGGCGCGGGGTGCGGTTTGGCCTTGATAAGGGTGCGTGGGGGTATGTCTGGCGCGCTATGCTGCATTGGCTGGTCACCATTTTCTCGCTAGGGCTGCTTTGGCCACGTATGACCTTCTACCTTGAAAAATACATGACGGACCGCACCTTTTTCGGATCGGCACAGCTGCATCAAGGGGGGCGTTGGGGCATGCTCTATCGTGCCGCGATTCCGTTTGCTTTGTTCACCTTGCTGCTTCTTGGTAGCGTGGCCTACGCGTACATATCTGCCGCGTCCCAGACTTTCGACACGTCGGGCTTCGCCTCGCAGATGCTCGAAACGCTGGCTGACGGGCAGGGCGCAGCATTTTCTATGCAAGGCGCTTGGTGGTTGCTCCTTTTCCCCGTGAGCTTGCTAGGCATGGTCTACGGTGCAGTGCACTATCGCTTTGTTTCGAAAAGAATAATGGCAAACCACAAGACAGCGAATGGTATTGCCATAACGTCGAGGCTAAGCGCACCGCGTATCGCGTTCATCTACGTTTTCGGCAGCTTTATCGCATATTCCGNCCTCGTTCTGGGGGTGTTTTTGCTAGTNTTAGGGGCATTTGTCGTCATTGGACCAAGCGCCTTTATGGGGTTTGATTTGGGGATCGACATTGAAACGCTTCCGATCCCGCGGGCTTTGGCGATCGTGGTGTTGGCGGGCTTTTACCTCTCGGTCTTTTTGATGTGGAACGTTTGCTACAACACATTCGTCACCTTTCCGTTAATGCGTCACATGGCCAAAACCTGTGCGCTTCCGCGGTATGACGGTTTGCAAAGCATCAGCCAGTCAGGGCGGGATGACTTTGCCGAAGCCGAAGGGTTTGCAGAGGCGTTGGACCTGGGAGCCGCGATATGAGCGTCGGGTTTAACGGCATGGGGGCGGCATATTTTGATGGTGATCATCCGGTTGCCGAAGATGTNAGCCTGCATATTGCGAACGATAATCTGCAGATTGGANTGGATAGCGAAGATATTATCTTCTGGCGGCTTGGCGATATTCGGTTGGTGCCCGATCAGNCGCGTGGGAAAGACTATACCCTGCGCTCAGTTACAGATCCGCTGGCGCGGCTTATCGTTGCGGATAAGACGCTGCTACAACATCTTCCTGCCGCCCGGCGTCCTGCGCNGGCCCGAGGGCGNNGCCNCTTGTTCGCTTGGGCAATCGCAGCNGTCGCGGCNGTTNTGCTTCAGATTACAGTGCTGGTGCCNTTTNTGGCGGACCGNTTGGCGAATTTCATCCCACCAGCAGGAGAGGCCGCCTTGGGTGAGGCGACATTGGGCCAAATNCGCAGGGCCTTGGACGAAAGCGGCATGCAGCCCCTCGCCATTTGNGACGNCTCGGCGGGCGAAGCGGCGCTCACCAGCATGATCACCGCGCTTAACACGGGCGAAGGGCCGGTGCAGGATTTGACTGTCCTGGTCCTGGACCACCCGATGGTGAACGCTTTTGCGCTACCCGGCGGGATTGTCGTGCTGTTCGACGGGCTGATCCAACAAGCCCAGTCCCCGGATGAGGTCGCCGCTGTGCTGGCGCATGAAATTGGTCANGTTGTCAGTCGNGACCCGACACGCCATGCGTTGCGNTCCGCCGGATCGATNGGCGTNTTGGGGCTTTTGTTCGGTGACTTCGCAGGCGGAGCNGTGGTGTTGTTTCTGGCAGAGCGTTTGATCAGCGCGACCTATACCCAGCAGGCCGAAACAGAGGCAGACGCGTTCGGACATAAACTTCTGGCAACTGCGGGCGTGTCTCCGAAAGCGATGGGGGCCATGTTCGAGCGCATGCGCCAGACCCAAGGCGAAGCGAACCCNTTGATGGCCCATTTCCTGAGCCATCCATCNTTCGATNACCGNATCNCNGCNGCGCAANATGCGGCGCGCNCGCAGTCTGAATACTCAGCTATTGTCGACGCGAACGCCTGGGNCGACCTGCGGCGGATTTGCGACTANGCAGGNGTTGCGGTTAACCATACTCCGCCTTCGGGGCGTAGGGTCAGGATCATAACCGGTTCAGGGCTTTTCCCGGCGACCGGTGTGAAACGAAACCGCGAAAGNAAGGTCGCNAGGATGATCACCGCCTCTTGCTGCGCAAAGGACGCGCCGATGCAGATACGCGGGCCATCGCCAAAGGGCAGGTAGGCGTATCGGTCGATCGCTTTGCGATCTTTGAAACGGTCGGGGTCGAAAACATCGGGCTGATCCCAAAGCTGCTGATGGCGGCCAAGCGCATAAATCGGCACCATGACAGTATCGCCGGGCCGAACTTCCCTGCCGCACAAGGTGTCGTTTCTCTGCGCGGTGCGTGAAATCACCCCCGCTGGCGGGTACAGGCGCAGGGTTTCGTCGATAATTTGGCGGATGTATGGTAGGTTTTCGACGTCTGCACCCGTCGCCGCGCGCCCCTGCANCACGGTTTGCGCCTCGGCGCGGGCTTTCTGCTGCACGGCCTGATCAAAGCCCATCAGATAGAGCGCCCAAGACAGGGTAAGGGCCGTCGTCTCATGCCCTGCGACGATGAAGGTTAACAGATTGTCCCGTAGCTCGGCCGTATTCATCTGACGTTTGGTCTTGGGGTCGGTGCCATCAAGGAGAAGATCCAGNAGGTCCGGCGTATCGCTGGGCCCCCGTTCGGCCCGCGCATCTATCGCGCCGTCGGCAATGCGTTTCATGTCTTTCAGGGCACGGCCCGACATCGCCCGTCCTGGGCGCGGAAGCCAGTCTGGCAAGCCAAGAATATCGAAAAGGCTCAGTTTCCCGGCCTCTGCAATATAGTCGTCAATGGCGCGGTGCACGGCGTCGCGGTCAAACCCGTCGCCGCCCGAGAANGTGACATCCGAGATGACGTCGAATGTCGNCGTGACCATCTCGTCCAGCATATTGATGGCCCGCGGGCCAGCGNCGNCGATCCGGTCNGCCGACCTTTGCGCTGCTGCGGTCATGATGGGCGACAGGTTTAGCATATTGCGGTGCGAAAAGGCCGGTGCCACCGCGCGGCGTTGCCAGCGCCAATGCGCACCCTCCGCAATGAAA
Source organism: Sulfitobacter sp. TMED3 (assembly GCF_002167505.1). Taxonomy (NCBI): domain Bacteria; kingdom Pseudomonadati; phylum Pseudomonadota; class Alphaproteobacteria; order Rhodobacterales; family Roseobacteraceae; genus Sulfitobacter; species Sulfitobacter sp. TMED3. The sequence goes on from NZ_NHBI01000039.1 coordinate 61,624, forward strand.
AGGGAGTCTCCGATCGCGGGGCGCAAAAGGTTTTTTGTCACCAAGGATTTGGGGTAGTCGTCAACCCGATCCAACAGCATCTCGCGGATGGCAGTCGGGTCCATAACCATGTGCCAACGCTTGCCCATTTTGCCAGAGACCATCGGCTGTTTGACAGCTATTTCAGGAATAATGCTAAGCACATTACGTCGCGCCATAGCGAGGCTGCGAAACAGGCCTAGGGGTTGGTTAACCAAGGCCACGCGGGCGGGCAGGGGGCGATCCATGGCAATGATCCTAAATCAGACGGACATAAGGTAGCACGCCTCCCAGTGCGTGCCACTTTAGCAAACGTTGCACCCTATTCAGCCTTAGGGTATCGCAAAGGGCATAAATGCGCCGAGGAGGCATGAAATGGTTCGAATTTTATCTGCTTTGATCAGTATCGTGGTCCTTTCTGCGTGTAACGGGGCATCCGACCTCGACAAGCCGGCGGTGCCTTTGGGTGACTTTAACCTATACCACAACATCGTTGTCGCGCCGAAGGTACAGAAACTACCGATCAGCCGCGAAGTCAGTGAAGAGGTGCTGACGACGGCTGTCAAAGACGCCATTGCCGAACGTTTTGACCGCTATGAAGGCGCTCGCAATTACCACTTTGGCGTCAGTGTCGAAGGCTATGTTCTTGCCCCTCCGGGTATTCCGCTTGTGCTTGCGCCCAAGTCGATCATGATCCTGAACCTTACCGTTTGGGACGACGCCGCCGGTAAGAAGCTTACGGACGAACCGCACCAGATCACCGTGTTCGAATCCCTTGATCAGGGGCCTATTGTCGGGTCTGGCTACACCAAGACTGCTGAAGAACAGCTTAAGAACCTCAGCCAGAATGCGGCAAAGTCGATCGAGACCTATTTGGTCAAGCAAAATAAGGCCGAAGGCTGGTTCGAACGCCCGGCGGACGCGGTCATCGAGCGCGCTGAAATCCCCTCTGCGCCGGCGGTAACAGCGAACTAGTGCGCATTTACATGAATTCTGCGGCGGTGTGAGGCGAACAGGTGCTTGATTTTATGCGCCAGACCCAATACATCGCCCGCCAGATAGGTTTGGGTCTGGGTTCAGGCCCTCATTAATATAAAGGGCTGCTCCATGGCTAAGGCAAAGTTTGAACGTAATAAACCACACGTTAACATCGGTACCATTGGTCACGTTGACCACGGCAAAACCACGTTGACCGCGGCG
>NZ_NHBI01000040.1:0-49301 GCF_002167505.1 Sulfitobacter sp. TMED3
GGGCGAGGTGCTGCACCAGCCATCGACGCTGAGCGCGCTGAAACATTCGCTGGTGACCGCAGGGTTTGGCACCTTGGTCTCGGTGGTTCTTGGGTCTGCCTTTGCGTTTCTGGTAGCGCTGACCGATCTGCGCGCCAAGGCGGCGCTGGTGTTCTGCCTGATGATCCCGATGATGATCCCGCCCCAGATTACCGCGCTGTCCTGGACCCAGATCATGGGGCCGTCGTCTGTGTTGCTCAAGACCTTGGGGCTGGCACCGCCACTGGGGTCGCCGCAGCCGCTTTATTCGGCGCAAGGTATCATTCTGTTGCTGGGCATCCAGCATATGTCGATCATTTTCCTGACCCTGCGTGCAGGTCTGCGCGCCATCCCGCAAGAGGTGGTAGAGGCGGCGCGCATCAGTGGCGCGCGGGGGCTGCGCACGTGGTGGCAGGTGGTCATGCCCCTGACCCTGCCCAGTTTGGCCGCGGGAACGGCGATCACCTTTGTCACCGCCCTTGGCAACTTTGGCATTCCCGCGATGCTGGGTATTCCGGCGGGCTATGCGACCCTGCCGACACTGGTTTACCAAAAGCTGGCGGGCATGGGCACCAGCGTGCTGGCCGAGGTGTCGATCCTCGCCATGCTGATCGGTGCGGTGGCTGTAACGGGCATTCTGACGCAACGGTTCTTCCAATCGCGCCAACGGGTCTATCTGGTGGGGGCCACCTCGCGCCCCTTGGCGATCCCGCTTGGGGCGGCGCGTCTCCCGGTCGAGGTGTTGCTATGGGCCGTGGTCTGCACGATCCTTGTGTTGCCCATGTTCGGCCTGCTGGCGACCTCACTGGTGCCTGCCTATGGCGTGCCATTGCGGCTTGATACTGTAACCCTTCAGGCGTGGACCGAGGTGCTGCTGCGCCAGCCGGTCACGACGCGGGCCTTTGCGAATTCCTTTGGTCTGGCGATCGGCGCGGCGGTTGTGCTCATCCTGCTCTGCCTGCCGCTGGCGTGGTTGATGGAGCGGAACCCGACGCGGCTGTCGCGGCTGTTCGACAGCCTGCTGGATCTGCCCTATGCCCTGCCCGGAGTGGTGCTGTCGATCGCGATGATCCTGCTGCTGATCAAGCTGCCGTTCACTGATGCGACGCTGTACGGCACGATCTGGATCATCTTCTTGGCCTATCTGGCGCGGTTCTTTGCGGTGATGTTCCGCCCCGTGCAAGCGAGCCTCAAGCAGTTGGACCCTGCCATGGGCGAAGCCGCGCAATCGGTGGGGGCATCGCTGTTCCAGCGGCTGCGCGATGTGATCGTGCCGCTCTCGGCACCGGCGGCGGCGGCAGGGGCGATCCTTGTGTTTCTCACCGCGTTTAACGAGCTCACGGTTTCCGCGCTGCTCTGGTCCTCGGGGACCGAGACTTTGGGCGTGGTCATTTTCAATCTGGACGACAGTGGCGAGACCGCAATGGCCAGCGCGCTGGCGATGACCATCGTGCTGGTGGTTATGGCGCTGATGGTGCTGGTGCAGCTGATGTCCCGACGTTTCCCCAAAGGAGTAGTCCCATGGCAGACATAAGCCTGTCCGCGCTTGGCAAATCATTCGCCGGCGCCCCCGCGCTGCATGACATCACCACCACCTTCAAGGATGGCGAATTCGTCGCCCTGCTGGGGCCGTCGGGCTGCGGCAAGACCACGCTGCTGCGCCTGCTTGCGGGGTTCGAGATGCCGACGACGGGGCAGATTTCCATCGGCCCGCGCGAGGTCGCGCATGTGGGCGGCAACCGCATGGTCCCGCCCGAGGATCGCAACATCGGTTTCGTGTTCCAGTCCTATGCGCTTTGGCCCCATATGAACGTGCGGCGCAATGTGTCCTATCCGCTGGAGATCCGGCGTTTTTCCAAGGCCGAGATCGCCGCGCAGACCGATCAGGCGTTACAGGCGACGGGGCTGACGGACTATGCCGACCGGATGCCCTCCGAACTGTCGGGCGGGCAGCGTCAGCGGGTCGCTTTGGCACGCTGTCTGGTGTCGCACCCCGATGCGGTGCTGCTGGACGAACCGCTGGCCAACCTTGATGTGGCGCTGCGGGCGTCGATGCAAACAGTGTTCACCGATTTCCACAAGCGCACCGGCGCGACGATGGTCTATGTCACCCACGACCAGTCAGAGGCGATGGCCATGGCCGACCGGATCGCCGTGATGGACAAGGGCCGCATCCAGCAGTTCGACACGCCCCAAACGCTGTATGAACGCCCCAGAAACCGCTTTGTCGCCGAATTCGTCGGGCGCGGCACGGTGGTGCCCATGCGCGGGGTCGAAAAGAGCGATAGCGCGCTGCACGGCCATGTTCTGGGCACGCGGATCGCGGTGCAAAGCGGGGATGACCTGCCAAGCCATGTCTGCCTGCGCCCCGAAAACCTGACCATCAGCGAAACCGGCGACCTGCGCGCCAAAGTGGCGCGGGTGACCTATCTGGGCGGCAAATACCTTCTGGAAACCGTTGCGGACTGCGGCACGCGTCTGCTTGCTGAAACACGGGCACGGTTTGATGTCGGCATGCAGCTTGGCCTGACGATCACCACCCCATGGGCATTCTCCGAGGAATAAATGCAAAGCGTAAGAGTACTTTCCGGCATCGGGGACAAGGGCCCCGCATGCATGCAATTGAACACGGGCAATCGGCGCTGGCTGCTGGACTGCGGCTTTGGCCCCGAGGCCCACGCCCATTTTGATCCGCGCTGGCTGAAGGGCGCGGATGCGGTCTTTATCACCCACGACCATATCGACCACATCGGCGGGGCGATCTATGCGGTAGAGGCGGGGCTCCCGATCTATGCCACCGCGCAAACCGCCAAGGCGCTGCCCCCAGCCGCCAAGGTCAACCTGCTGCCCGAACAGGGGGTATCCGTGATCGATGGCGTGCAGCTGACCACGGGGCGCAACGGGCACGCCATGGGCGGTGTCTGGATGCATTTCGCCTTGGGCGAGGGGTTGTTCTACTCGGGCGATTGGTCCGAGGAATCCGACTGGTTCCCGCTGGACCTTCCGCCCCCCGCGGCGACGGCGATCCTGGACTGTTCCTACCAGCTTGACGATGTGCCCCAGACCGAAAGATTTGCAGCACTTGACGCCTTGCTGGACAGGCTTGAGGGGCAGGTGCTTTTGCCAGTGCCGCCATCGGGCAGGGCGGGCGAAATGGCCTTGCACCTGATCCGGCGCTATGGTCACGCCAGCGTCATGCTGGACCCTGAATGTCAGGCGGTGCTGGCGACGGGTCTGCGCAGCGGCACGCTTGGCGTGGATGCGGCCAAGATCGCCCCGCTGCTGGCGCGCGGCCCGCTGGACGAGGCGCGGTTTCTGGTCTGCGACACCCCCAATGCCGATGGCGGTGCCGCCTGGGGCTATGTGCGCGCCTGGCATGAAAGCGGCCGTTTGGGGCGCGACGCACATGTGGTCTTTACCGGCCATATGACCGCCCATGCCCGCGGGATCTGCAGCGTGCCGGGGGGATATTTCCAACGCTGGAACGTACACCCGCCGCTGCGTGATCAGGTGCGTATGCTGGAACGGCTTGGCGCGAAACGCTTTGCGCCAGCCTTCTGCACCCAGCCCGAGGATTACCTGATCGAGGATCTGGGCGTCGAGGTTTTCATGCATGATCCGGTGCGCCTGTGAGGGTGGCCGCGCTTCCGCCCTCGGACTTTTGCCTGATCCGCCACGGGGAGACGACCGCCAATGCGCAAAGCATCATCGCAGGGGTGACCGATGTCGCGCTGACCGCCCGTGGCCGCGATCAGGCGCGCGCGCTGGCCCGTCGTCGCTGGCCGCAGCCGGTCACGCTTTTCGCCAGCCCCGCCGCACGGGCGCGAGACACCTGCAAGCTCGCCTTTCCGCAGCGCGGTTTTACCGTGATTTCCGCGTTGCGCGAACGCGACTGGGGGGCGTTCGAGGGGCAGCCGCTGTCGCAGCAACCCATACGCGAAGACACCCCCGACGGCGGCGAAAGCTGGCCCGCCATGCTTGATCGTGTCGCAGGCGCGATCCACGCGGCCTGTGCCGCCACACCCGCTGGCCACCTTCCGGTGCTGGTCTGCCATTCCGGTATCATCCGCGCCGCGCGCGTGCTGTGGACACCCCATGACGCGGGCACACGCCCGCCAAACGCCATCCCGATCCTGTTTCAGCGGTCGGGCACATTTTTTGAGGAGAAAGAGCTATGACATCCACCCCCCTGACACCTTGCGTTGTATTTGACGTCGACGGCACTCTGGCCGAGTTCGACGCGGCAAAGCTTGGTCATCTGGTGCATGGCGTCGAGAAACAATGGGATGCGTTCCACATGGCGATGGCCGACGCCCCGCTGATTGCCCCCATCGCCAAACTGATGCGCCGCCTGAAGCAAAGCGGCGAGACGATCGTCATCTGCTCGGGCCGCCCTGACGGTTGGGCAGAACACACGATCGCCTGGCTGCACAAACACGATCTGCCCTTCGACGGCGTCTACCTGCGNGCCAAGGATCAGGACGCCGNGAGCGATCCGGAGGTCAAACGCCAAGCGCTGGCGCAAATGCAAGCGGACGGGCTGGCCCCNTGGCTGGTCATCGATGATCGCAGTTCGGTCGTTGACGCATGGCGGGCCGAGGGGCTTGCCTGCCTGCAATGCGCGCCGGGGGATTTTTNACGCGGACGGGTGCAGCATCACGACCCTGATCGCGGATTTTGACAGTGCACCGCCNCACAGGGGCNNGCGACCAAGNCGANGGCTTGTCCCGCAAGGGGTGGACCTAAACTGTCAGGGGGATAATGGCGGAGAGACAGGGATTCGAACCCTGGGAACCCGTGAAGGCTCAACGGTTTTCGAGACCGCCCCGTTCGACCACTCCGGCACCTCTCCGCATCGGTGTGGTGCGTCCGTTTAGGATGGATTTTNCGGGGTGGCAAGGGGGGCTAGGCCAGTTTTCGCGGACACGGGGAATTTCATTGCTGACAGATGGATTTCGCCTAAGCTCTTGGGGTGGATCAACTTGAAAGGAATGCCCTGATGCGCCGACTGTCCCGTTTGCCGTTAACTTTATGTTTTGGATTGGCGGTCATGGTATCGCTGATTGCACCGATGGCGCGGGCCGCCGACAGGGAAAGGGTCGATGCATTTCTGGAAGTCACAGGGTTTGATGTCGCCCTTGAAAGCATCCGGCTGTCTGCTGATTCCGCGCCGCAAATGCTGGGGATTGATGCGGATGCCTTCGGCTCTGAATGGTCGCGTCTGGTGCGCGAGGTNTTCGAGACGGATTTGATGCTGGACATGGGNGCCGGTATTNTGGCGCAGGCGCTCAGCGATGATGCGCTGGAACATGCGTCGGATTTCTATGCCAGCGATCTGGGCCAACGCCTGGTGGCCGCCGAAAACGCGTCGCATATGGAGGAAGACGATGCCGCGAANGCAGAGGCGGGCGATGCNATNCTGAGCGGGCTGCGCGGGATCGATTCTCCGCGCGTGGATCTGTTGGCGCGCCTGAACGGGGCAAGCGATGTCGAGGAGAGCTCGATCAAGGCGCTGCAAGAGGTGCAGATCCGGTTCCTGATGGCAGCGGCNGGCGCGGGTGTGATCGAATTACAGATGGAAGAGCCCGACCTGCGCGAAGCGATGCGCGCGCAANANCCCGAGATGCGCGCCTCTATCAAAGAGAATGCGCTGGCGGGNGCGGCCTATACCTATCAGGCGTTNTCNGATGAAGANGTNCTGGTCTATGCCAAGGCGCTGGAAGATCCGCAGATGCAGGAGGTCTACGCACTGATGAACGCCGTGCAGTTCGAGATCATGGCGAACCGGTTTGAAGAGGTCGCACAGCGGCTTGGCACCATGCAACCCAGTCAGGACCTGTAACNATGCGCGCCTTTGTTCTTGCTGCTGGCCTGTGGATNCTGGCCCTGCCGCTTTGGGCCGACGCGCGGTCNACCGTGCTGGTGGATGTCCTGCGTCTTGGCGAGCTGGCCGAGATTTTGCAGCGCGAAGGATTAGAGAACGCGGAAACGCTTGATCGCGATATGCTNGGCGGGCAGGGCGGCGCGGGGTGGGCGCTGCAGGTGCGNGCCATCTACAACCCCGAACGGATCGTCGAAACCCTGCGCGGNGCATTGGATGCGGGNTTGCAAGGGCAGNCCCGCGAGGATGTCATTGCCTTTTTCGCGCAAGACACGGGCGCNAGGATCATCACGCTCGAGAACGAGGCNCGCGCCGCCATCACCGACCCCGAGGTNGAAGACGCCGCCCGTGCAGGNTTCCATGACCTNGAGGGCAGCGACGACCCACGTCTGGGNCAGATCACNACATTGATNGACAGTGGCGANATGATCGACCGCAATGTNACCGCCGCGATGAATTCNAACTTTCAATTCATGCGCGGGATGGCAGATGGCAANGCGCTGCAGATGACAGAGGCNGAGATGCTGGCCGACGTGGCGCAGCAGCAAGAAGAGATCGCGCAAGACACGCGCGGCTGGCTTTATGGCTATCTGCTGCTGGCGTATTCTCCGCTGGAGGATGCAGAGCTNGACCGCTATATCGCCTTTGCGCAAAGCGATGCGGGGCGCAGCCTGAACACAGCGCTGTTCGAGGGCTTTGGCACGGCGTACGAAGACGTGTCCTATGCCCTTGGTCGCGCAGTTGCGTTGAACATGGTGGCCGAGGANTTATAGCCAGCCGCACCGNCTTTGCGATAAGTCCCGCGAGGCCCGTGCTGGCCCTTGACATCAGGGGGGCGGTGCATCATACGGCAAGCCTCAACCTAAGGGTGCCCGTTTCGGGTGCCTTTGTTATTTCATGAACATCCCGAAACGGGATGCGCTGTCCGAGGTGGGCCAAGGCCCGACAAACTCCCGAACGGGGACCACAGGATGCGGAAACAGTAAAGGAAGACGCATGTTTGCGGTCATCAAGACAGGCGGCAAGCAGTACAAAGTTCAATCCGGCGATATGCTGCGGGTAGAACGTTTGGCTGCTGACGCGGGCGAAACAGTCCAATTCAACGAAGTTCTCATGCTGGGCGGCGATTCCCCCAAGCTGGGTGCTCCTTTGGTCGCGGGGGCCGGCGTTCAAGCCGAGGTCGTCGATCAGATCAAGGGCGAGAAAGTCATTCACTTCGTCAAGCGCCGCCGGAAGCACTCTTCCAAGCGTACCAAAGGCCACCGTCAAAAGCTGACNCTGGTCAAGATCGGCGAGATCCTGTCGTCCGGCGCGGATAAATCCGACGTCAAAGCGGCCATCGGCACCGGTTCCGTCAGCGCTGCTGCCGTGACAGCCATGGAAGAGCGTTATGCGCTGAACAAAACCGATCAGGCTGAAATGGCCAAGCGCGTGAAGAACAACCAGGCCGAAGAGAAATCGGCCAAGCCTGCCAAGGCGAAGAAGGCCAAAGCTGCACCCGCAGCCGAAGGCGCCGACGATCTGAGCAAGATCTCCGGTGTTGGCCCCGTCATCGTTGGCAAGCTGAACGGTGAAGGCATCACAACCTTCGCACAGATCGCTGCTTGGACAGACGCTGACGTCGAAGCTATCGAAGAGAAACTGTCGTTCAAAGGTCGCGTCGGTCGTGAAGACTGGATCGCACAGGCCAAAGAACTCGCAAAAGGCTAAGGAGAGACACCAATGGCACATAAAAAAGCAGGCGGCTCATCCCGTAACGGCCGCGACTCAGCAGGTCGTCGTCTTGGCGTGAAAAAATATGGCGGCGAAGCTGTCATTCCCGGCAACATTCTGGTGCGTCAGCGCGGTACAAAGTACTGGCCCGCTGAAGGCGTTGGCATGGGCAAGGATCACACGATCTTCGCAACCGTTGACGGTAAGGTCCAGTTCCACAAGGGGCTGAAGAACCGTACGTTTATCTCGGTCCTGCCAGCGGCAGAAGCCGCAGAATAAGCCGCACCCGAGAGGTTTGAAAATTTAGGGATCGGCGGAAACGCCGGTCCCTTTTCCATTTTATCGCCCAGTGTTCACCCAGGAAGGGAGGGGCCGTTATGTCACGATCAAACCGCCCCGAGCTGAGCGATGGCACCATCCGTCTGCGCGCGCCCGAACACCGTGACATCGACGCCCGGTTCAAGCTTGGAAACACGCCCGAGATCCACCACATGTTCGGGGCAGAGTTGAACGCCGTGCCGGTGATGACCAAGGCGCTGGCCGAACGTTGGTATGAAACGCAGCTGGTTGAACCGCTGGCCTGGGTCATCGAACATCGCGGCAAGATGATCGGTGCGCTGCGCCTGCATAGTCTGCGTCCGTGGGACGCCAGCGCCGATGTCGCGATCGGCATTCTGGCCCCCAAGAAACTGGGCAAGGGGTTGGGTACACGCGCGCTGCATCTGCTTGCGGCCCACGCCTTTGGCCCGCTGGCGCTGCACCGCCTCTCTGCCCGCGTGCTCGACATCAACGAACGCGCTGCGGCCTGTTTCACCAAAGTCGGCTTTGCCCCCGAAGGGCGCGCCCGGCAGTCGTCTTTTCTAGGGGGCGAATGGCACGACAACCTGTTGTTCGGGCTGATCAAACCCGATTACGTTCCGCCCGTCTATGACGCCAAGCCGCGGCAAAAGCGCAAGAAGAAGAGCCAGTCATGAGCGTCGCCCTGACATCCTTTATCGTCTTTGCGGCAAGCCAGATCGGCACACCCGGACCGGCGAATATGGCGTTGATGGCCACGGGCGCGCGCTTCGGCTTTCGCGCGGCAGTACCTTTTGTCGCGGGCGTGGCCCTTGGCAAACAGCTGGTGATCTGGCCAGTGGGTTTCGGGTTGATGCAACTGGCCGACCGCGCGCCGGGGGTTTTCGTCGCGCTGAAATTCGCCTCTGCCGCCTATATCATCTGGCTGGCGTGGAAGGTTGCGAACCTGCGGTTGGGGCAGGGCGCACGAACCGAGGCCGCGCCGGGCTTTCTGGCCGGGCTGATCGTCCACCCGCTGAACCCCAAGGCCTGGGCGATGATCGTGGGCAGCTTCACGGCCTTCATCGCGCCTGGCACGCCTGCGCTGGCGGCGACGGCCACGGTGGCCACCGTACTGCTGGGATGCCAGATCGTGCTGCACCCCTTGTGGACGCTGGCCGGTGCGGGGATCGCAAAGACGGTCGCAGGCACCGTTTGGGAGAAATATTTGATGTGGACCTTGGCCGCTTTGACGATGGCCTCTGTCTTGTTCGTGCTGTTCGGAGGAGGAACATAACGATGGAAGATTTAACAGTGTCGCAACAGCAAGTGATTGAAACAGAACGGTTTGACCTGCGCCCTGTGCGCATGTCGGATCGTGGGATGATCGAACATTATGCCAGCGATCCACGGGTTGCGATGCGCACCGCATCCATTCCGCACCCGCTGCCGCCCGGCGTGATCGAAAGCTTTATCACCCGCGCCAACAGCACCCCCCGGACGGAAGATGTCTGGGTCATGGACGGGCTGAAAACCGGCGGCTCCGAGGTGATGGGCGTGATTTCTCTGATCCGGATGGACCGCGATCAATCCGAAGTCGGCTATTGGGTCGCCCCTGCGTTCTGGAACACGCATCTGGCGTCCGAGGCCGTACAGGCGCTGGTGCAGGCCAATCCGCTGCGCAACAAAAATATGTTCGCCTCGGTGTTTCGCGACAACCCTGCCTCTGCCAAAGTGTTGACAAATGCGGGCTTCCGCTATCTTGGCAATGCGGAAACCTATTGTCTGGCGCGCGAGACCTGCGTACCAACCTGGACGTATAGCCATAAACTATGACCACACGTGCCCCGAAAGGCCCTTTTGATGAAGTTTCTTGACCTGTGCAAAGTCTATATCCGCTCTGGCGCAGGCGGGGGCGGTTGCGTGTCTTTCCGGCGCGAAAAATACATTGAATACGGTGGTCCCGATGGCGGAGACGGCGGGTCGGGCGGATCGGTCTGGGCCGAAGCCGTCGACGGGCTGAACACGCTGATCGACTTCCGCTACCAGCAGCACTTCTTTGCCAAGAACGGCCAGCCCGGCATGGGCAAGCAGCGCACCGGCAAGGATGGCGATGACATCATCCTGCGCGTCCCTGTGGGTACCGAGATCCTTGATGAGGATCAGGAAACCGTGCTGGCGGATATGACAGAGCTTGGCCAGCGGGTCGAACTGGCGCGTGGGGGCAACGGCGGCTGGGGGAACCTGCATTTTAAATCCGCGACGAACCAGGCACCGCGCCGTGCCAATCCCGGACAGGAAGGCGTGGACCGCACGCTGTGGCTGCGTCTCAAGCTGATCGCGGATGTGGGGCTGCTCGGCCTGCCGAACGCGGGTAAATCGACCTTCCTCGCCGCGACATCGAACGCGCGGCCGAAGATTGCCGATTATCCGTTTACCACACTGCACCCCAATCTGGGCGTTGTGGGGGTGGATAATACCGAATTCGTCGTCGCCGATATCCCCGGCCTGATCGAAGGCGCGTCCGAAGGGCGCGGTCTGGGCGATCTGTTTTTGGGCCATGTCGAACGCTGCGCCGTGCTGCTCCATCTGATTGATGGCACGTCGAACACCATTGCCGAAGATTACCAGACCATCATCAACGAACTCGAAGCCTATGGCGGCGAGCTGGCGGACAAACCGCGGATCACCGTGCTGAACAAAATTGATGCGCTGGATGAAGAGGATCGCATAACTGCCCGCGAAGAATTGGAAAAAGCCTGCGGCGCAGAGGTCATGCTGATGTCTGGCGTCGCCCGCGAAGGCGTCACCGAGGTGCTGCGGGCATTGCGCGGCCAGATTGACGACGACCGGCTGCGTTTCCGGTCCGAAGATGAAGAAGAGGCACCTTGGCAACCCTAAGCGACGGCACCCGTATCGTTGTAAAAATCGGCTCGGCGCTGCTCGTCGATCGGGCCACCGGCCAGCTGCGCCGCGATTGGCTGCAAAGTCTCGCGCAGGATGTGGCGTGGCTCAAGGAGCAGGGCAAGGATGTGGTGCTGGTGTCTTCGGGCTCCATCGCATTGGGNCGTGGNGTGCTTGGNCTNCCGCCAACCACGCTTGCGCTGGAACAATCNCAAGCCGCGGCNGCGGTGGGNCANATCCGTCTCGCCCGCGCCTATGAAGANGCGCTGGAACCCTANGGGATCACCGCCGCGCAGGTGCTTGTCACCCTNGAAGACAGCGCGGATCGTCGGCGGTATCTCAACAGCCGCGCCACGATGGAACAGCTGTTGTCCATGGGCGCGGTACCCATCGTCAACGAGAATGACACCGTCGCCACGGACGAGATTCGCTTTGGCGACAATGACCGGCTCGCGGCGCAGATCGCCGTGACCGTGGCAGCNGACCGGTTGATCCTGCTGTCGGATGTGGATGGTTTCTATTCTGCCAACCCCAATGACGACCCCGATGCCATCCGCTATGANGTNATCGACACGATCACCCNAGAGATNGAGGCGCAGGCGGGCGANGCGGGCTCTGGCCTGTCCAAGGGCGGCATGAAGACAAAGCTGATGGCCGCGAAAACCGCGACCGCCGCGGGCTGCGCCATGGCCATCTCCGAAGGATCACCNTTGCGGCCTTTGCTNACCCTCGAAAACGGNGCCAANGCCACNTGGTTCACCGCGCAATCCGACCCCCAAACCGCGCGCAAACAATGGATTACGGCANTCAAACCNCGCGGNAGCGTCACATTGGATGCCGGTGCGGTGNCTGCCATGTCCAAGGGCAAGTCGCTTTTGCCCGCCGGTGTCACCNCTGTTTNCGGCCCCTTCGGGCGCGGCGACTCTCGTCGCGCTGCTTGACCCCTGACGGGCGCCCCATCGGGCACGGGCTNACACGCTATACCTCGNCAGAGGCAGAGCTGATCAAAGGTCGNCAATCCTCGGAGATCGAGGCCATTTTGGGCGCGCCGGGGCGTGCTGCTTTGATCCATCGGGACGATCTTGCGCTTTCCTGACGTCCAAATGGTTTAAAATCCTCGCCGAAGGCTTTAGGTAGAGGGCAACCCGAAATGACAAAAAAGCAGTAATTAGGTTATGACCTTGGATATGACACAGACAGACGACATTCCCGCGTTGATGGCGGATATTGGCGCGCGCGCCAAAGCCGCCGCCGCGACATTGGGCTTTGCCAGTGCCGACCAAAAGCAGACCGCGCTTGAAAAAGCCGCCGACGCGCTGATGGCCAGCAGCGCCGATATTCTGGACGCGAACGCCAAAGATCTGGNGTTTGGCCGCGACAAGGGTCTCTCTGACGCGATGATGGACCGGCTNTTGCTGGATGATGCGCGCATCAGCGCCATCGCCGACAGCCTNCGCAGCATCGCCGCACAGGATGATCCCGTGGGGCAGGTGCTGACCGAATGGGATCAGCCGACGGGCCTGAACATCCAGCGCGTGCGCACGCCTTTGGGTGTCATCGGCGTGATCTATGAATCGCGCCCGAATGTGACCGCGGATGCCGGTGCGCTTTGCCTCAAGGCGGGTAATGCCGTGATCCTGCGGGGCGGCTCCGAAAGCTTCCATTCCTCGCGCGCGATCCATGCCGCCTTGCAACAGGGGCTCGAAGCCGCTGATCTGCCTGCGGATTCAATCCAGCTGGTCCCCACGCGCGACCGCGCCGCGGTGAGCGAGATGCTGACCATGACCGACACGATTGATGTGATCGTCCCGCGCGGCGGCAAGGGGCTGGTCGGGNTGGTGCAACGCGAAGCGCGGGTGCCGGTCTTTGCCCACCTCGAAGGCATCGTGCACATCTATATCGATGAAAACGCCGACCCCGAGAAGGTTTTGAANGTCGTNCTGAACGCCAAGACNCGCCGCACCGGCATNTGCGGNTCGGCTGAATGTCTGCTGATCCACGAGAAAGTGGCGCGGACGATTGGCAAGGGNGTGATCAAGGCNCTGCTGGACGCNGGCGTCGAAGTGCGCGCCGATGGCGCGCTGANCGAGATCGAAGGCACCGTGCCGGCCACGGCGGATGATTGGGGTCACGAATACCTTGATATGATCATCGCGGCNAAAACCGTGGGCAGCATCGACGATGCGATCACCCATATCCGCACCTACGGCTCGAACCACACCGATTGCATCATNACCGAAGACGATGCGGCGGCGACCAAATTCATGACGCGGCTGGATTCTGCNATNCTGATGCACAATGCTTCCACCCAATTCGCCGATGGTGGAGAGTTTGGNATGGGTGCCGAAATCGGGATCGCCACCGGCAAAATGCACGCGCGCGGGCCCGTCGGTGCCGAGCAGCTGACCAGCTTCAAGTATCTGGTGCGNGGCGATGGGGCCGTNCGCAGCTAAGCNGTGATCCCAAGGGTGATGGTCGTTTCTGTCACGATGGATGTTAACTGTTGCCCGCTGTCTTTCACGATGGCGGGCAACAGTCCGAACTGGACCTGCGAAGCTGTTAGACGCTCTGCCCGNGACTGCCCTGCCAGCACGCCCCAAAGCGCGGCGTGGATGCTCAGCCGGTCGGCCGTGCCGGTGATGTCCCATCCCGCATCGCGGTGATCTATGGTGATCTGCCCACCATAGGGCATCCCCGTTTCCAGACACAGNAGGCTCAGGAANACCATCCGCAGCGCGTTGCGCGGCGCGGCAACGCCGTCGGGCCANGATACCTGCCATTTGGACTGAGCATATAGATCACGCAGGATACCGCTGGTTTCTTGGGCAGGGACAGGCTGCGCGTCGCCCGCGCCGAAAGCCACGCGAAAGAACCGCAGCCGCGCACTGGCATTGCGCACGCTTTCATCGATCAGCGCGACTTCGGGGCTCATATTCATGCCCGACATCAAAAGCAGTTCAAGCCCATTGTTGATCGCGCCCACCGGCGATATCAAGTCATGACAGATGCGGCTGCCGATCAAGGCGGCAAGATCAGTGTCGGTTTCTACCATGGGACACCCCCTAATTAGCTGGCCCTAAATAGCTGCCCCCCACACCGCGCCGCAGAAAGGACGCACGCTTGGAAGACCTGAATGCGATACTGACACCCGGAATGCTTGTACGCCACCCCGCACATCCCGATTGGGGCGTGGGGCAGGTGCAAAGCAATATCAGCGGCAAGGTCACGGTAAACTTCCGCAGCGAGGGCAAGATCGTGGTCGATAGTCATCGGGTGATGCTCACCCCCGTCTTTGATGAAGGCTCTTCGTTAGCAAATCGTTAATTTTTCGCCGAAAACCACCGCGACGCGGGGCAAGCATTGCGCAACGGGCGGCAACTGCCTATTTATCCGCGTGATTGCGACCGGAGACGAAACCAGCCCATGATCATTGCAAAAGCGGCAGAGTTCGAAGTCCGTCTGGCGCGCACCCAAGCGGATCTTCATGCGGCGCAGCGGCTGCGGTATGACGTTTTTGTCACCGAGCTGGGGGCGGGCGGGCCTTTGGTGGATCACGAAAACCGGCGAGAGGTCGATCAATACGACGATTTCGTGGACCATCTGCTGCTTATTGATCGCAAGACCCAGCAAACCGTTGGCGTGTACCGGCTGATCCGCCGCGCTATGGCGGATCGGGCAGGCGGGTTCTATTCGGAAAACGAATATGATCTGACCGCGCTCAAATCCTCTGGCCGCGAGATACTCGAGCTGGGGCGGTCCTGTTTGCATCCGTCCTATCGCGGGGGCATCGCGATGCACCAGCTTTGGGCGGGGCTTGCCTCTTATGTGGCGGAACACGGGATAGAGATCCTTTTTGGCGTCGCGAGCTTTCATGGCACCCAGGCCGAGGCATTGGCGCAGCCCTTGTCGCTGCTGCATCACACCTACCTCGCGCCGCCCGATCTGCGCGTCACCGCCTTGCCAAAGGCGCGCCAGGAGATGAACCTGATCCCCGCCGACATCCTGAACCGGCGTCAGGCGATGGTGCAGATGCCCAGCCTGATCAAAGCCTATCTGCGGCTTGGCGGATGTGTGGGCGAGGGGGCCTTTATCGACCATGACTTCAACACGACAGATGTGCTTTTGATGCTCGACACCGCCCGGCTTAGCGAGCGGCAGGCCAAGATCTACAGCGGACAGCAAGGATGAGCGCGGCCTGGGACAGCGCCGACCACCCGACACCGGTATCCGTCGGGCCCCTTGGCTGGTTGCTGATGCTGCTGCGTGGGATGACGCTGGCGACGGTGGTTCTTGTGGGGCTGGTGATCCTGCTCGCGATCCGCTTGATAGAGCGCCCGCTGTATGGGCAGAGCCGCCCCGTGACCCCGTATATCACCCAGATCGTCTGCAAAACCGCATTCTGGATCATGGGGTTACGCCGCGCGGTTATCGGCACCCCGATGCGCCACAGGGGCGCTGTCGTCGCCAATCACACCAGCTGGCTTGATATCTTCAGCTTGAACGCGGCGCAGCGGATATACTTTGTGTCCAAGTCCGAAGTCGCCAGCTGGCCCGGCATTGGCTGGCTCGCCAAGGCGACGGGCACGTTGTTCATCGAACGCAATCCGAAACACGCGCGCAAACAGACCGAGGTGTTCCAACGTCGCTTGCTCGACAACCACCGGCTGTTGTTCTTCCCCGAAGGCACTAGCACCGATGGCCTGCAGGTCTTGCCGTTCAAAACCACGCTCTTCCAGTCCTTCTTCGTGCCCGAACTGCGCGACGTGATCTGGGTGCAGCCTGTGACTGTGCTCTATACCGCGCCCAATGGGACCGACCCACGGTTCTATGGCTGGTGGGGCGATATGAGCTTTGGCGGGCATCTGCTGCGCACCCTAGCGTCCCTGCGGCAGGGGCAGGTGACAACGATCTATCACACGCCNCTGGCCGTCGCNGATTTCGAGAACCGCAAAGCCNTGGCCCAAGCCTGNGAAGCGCAGGTGCGCGCGGCCCATCCCTCGNGCNGGGCTTGCANCNCCAAACCCCGCTGAATTGCGCTGATATAAGGCCCCAATGGCTAAAACATGCGCCTTGGACCTTGCGAAGCGTGAAAATCCGGACTATACGCGCGTCACTTAAACCCGCAGTCGGGGTTGGGCCTTTGAGGGAGAAATCCTTGAACGTCCGCCGGTTGGTCCCATTCCGGGATCGAGACCCCCGACGAGGCAAAACCGGAAAGGTATAAAGACATGGCTCTTCCTGAGTTCTCCATGCGCCAACTGCTTGAAGCAGGCGTACACTTTGGTCACCAAACACAGCGCTGGAACCCNCGNATGGGTCCGTTCATCTANGGCGCGCGTAACGGCATCCACATCATGGACCTGACACAGACTGTTCCAATGCTGGACCAGGCNCTGCAAGTCATCCGTGACACCGTCGCCAAAGGCGGCAGCATTCTTTTCGTTGGCACCAAGCGTCAGGCNGCACAGCCGATCGCNGAAGCCGCAGAGAAATGCGCACAGTANTACATGAACCACCGTTGGTTGGGCGGCACGCTGACAAACTGGCAGACCGTTTCCAAATCCATCCAGCGCCTGAAGTCCATCGACGAACAGTCCGAGCGTGGCTTCTCCGGTCTGACCAAGAAAGAGCGTCTTGGCATGGAACGTGACCAAGCGAAGCTGGAAGCATCGCTGGGTGGNATCCGTGAAATGGGCGGTCGCCCNGACCTGATCTTCGTCATCGACGTGAAAAAAGAAGCANTGGCCGTGGCCGAAGCGAACAAACTGGGCATCCCGGTNATCGCTGTTGTCGACACCAACTGCTCCCCCGACGGGATCGACTACATCATCCCNGGCAACGACGACGCCGCCCGCGCGATCCACATGTATTGCGATCTGGCCGCACGTGCCGCACTTGANGGTATGTCCGCGCAGCTGGGTGCCGCAGGTGTTGATATCGGTGCGATGGAAGAAGCGCCCGAAGAAGAAGCCCTGATCGACGGTGGTGTCGAAGTTGGCAACGCTTCGGAAGAAACCGTTTCGAACGACGCAATGGCAAAAGACGCACCTCTGGATATCGAATCCAAGAAGGAAACGCTGGCCGACGCCAAGTCGTAAGCGACGCGAAAGAGACGGGCAGGGGGCATGTTTCCCTCNGCCTGTCACAAAACCATTACATGATTGAGACAGTGGTGCAGNACGCTCNGCCCCTCAATTTATCCCAATTCAAGGAGAACCAAAGCGATGGCAATCACAGCATCCATGGTCAAAGAACTGCGCGACACAACCGGTGCCGGCATGATGGACGCGAAAAAAGCGTTGACTGAAACAGATGGCGACATGGAAGCAGCCGTTGACTGGCTGCGCACCAAGGGTCTGGCGAAAGCAGCCAAGAAATCCGGCCGCACCGCAGCCGANGGCCTTGTTGCCGTTAAAGTCGAAGGCGGCCACGGTGTTGCTGTCGAAGTGAACTCCGAAACCGACTTCGTTGGCAAAAACGCNGACTTCCAGAAAATGGTTTCCGGCATCGCTGACGTTGCAACCGGTGTGTCCGACGTTGACGCGCTGAACGCGGCAGACATGGGCGGCAAGCCCGTTTCCACCGTCATCACCGATGCCATTGCGAAAATCGGCGAGAACATGTCGGTGCGCCGCATGCAGTCCATCGATGGNGANCAGGTCGTNTCCTATGTGCACAACGCTGTAGCACCCGGCATGGGCAAAATCGGTGTTCTGGTCGCAATGACCGGTGGCAACGAAGAGCTGGGCAAACAGATCGCGATGCACATNGCCGCTGTGAACCCTGCGTCCTTGTCCGAAGCGGATCTGGACCCGGCTGTTGTTGAAAAAGAAAAGCAGGTTCAAATGGACATCGCACGCGAGTCCGGNAAGCCGGAAGCNGTGATCGAGAAAATGATCACNGGCCGNATGCAGAAATACATGTCCGAAGTGACACTGCTGAACCAGGCATTCGTTGTGAACCCTGACCTGACCGTCGGCAAAGCCGCGGAAGAAGCTGGNGCGACCATCACCGGTTTNGTCCGTCTTGAAGTTGGCGAAGGCATCGAAGTCGTCAAAGAAGACTTCGCAGCAGAAGTTGCAAAAGCCGCCAAAGGCTAAGCTGTCACACAGCAGATGAGAAAAAGGGCGAGGGCGCATCNGCACCTTCGCCCTTTTTTATTATAAATCAGTTACTAAGCGATGAAACCTAATGCTTTAGGTGAGCNTTCANNGCGTCCANGGCCATCAGATAACCCTGCGCGCCAAACCCGCAGATCTGACCCAGAGCCACAGGCGCGATGTAAGACCGGTGCCGGAATTCCTCGCGCGCGTGGATGTTGCTCAGGTGTACTTCGACAACCGGCAGCTCGACTGAAGCGATCGCATCCATCAGCGCAATCGACGTATGGGTATAGGCACCGGCATTCAGCACGATCCCGGCATGTTTGCCTTTGGCCGNGTGGATCAGATCGATCAGCNCNCCTTCGTGGTTTGACTGCTCAAACGCCACATCAAACCCNAGCGTCTTCGCTTTCTCGCGGCACAGCGCCTCGACATCGGCCAAAGTCGTCTTGCCATAGACCTCGGGNTGGCGNGTGCCCAGCAGGTTCAGGTTCGGACCGTTCAGGATCAGAATGGATGTCATAGCGATGGCCTTGTTGTTACGATGTGGTGGCGCAGACGTAGCATAGGCGCCNCGGCGTCGTTAGTCTTTCTTTTCAGGGTATTCGACTGGACCACCGTGCTTTTCCCATGTCGAAAAACCTTCGCGCAGATGCGCCGCGTCAAAGCCCATGTCTTGTAGCGTCGCCGTGGTGATCGCCGAGCGCCAGCCAGAGGCACAGTGAAAGACAAAGGTTTTGTCCTGACCGAAGATCTCTTTGAAGTACGGGCTGTCAGGGTCGACCCAGAATTCGATCATGCCGCGCGGTGCGTGAAAGCTGCCGGGGATATAGCCGCTGCGCTGGCGTTCACGGATATCGCGCAGGTCAACGACAACAACATCCGGATCCTTCAGCATGGCCATCAGATCAGGCGTTTCGATCTCGCGGATACGTGCACGGGCAGCGGCAACCATATCCGCCGAAGACATCTTGAACGTCATATTATTCCTTTCGTTCAGCAGCCGCCAAAGCGCCGATCGCTTACAGTTGCATCGGCTTGGCGCATGTGGATTATGGCACGCATAACAACGGGGTAAAGCAAGAAGCCACGCGGATGGGAGAATGAAGAAACTGGATGAAGAAGCGTCTTTTTACACGAATTTTCAATGCTTCATGGCGCACTTTAACAGCAAAACATCACCCAAAGCACCCCAATTATTTACATAATACTGATTATGAGATTCAGATCAGGCGTATGTTCACCCCTCACAAACATAGGATTAGCTAATGAAACTCTGCCGTATCGAAACCCCTGACGGGATAAAACCTGCGATGATTGACGCAGATGGTGCCGCGCGCGATCTGACGCAGCATCTGACGGATATCGAGCTTGCCACAATGGCACCCGCAGCGCTGGACCAGTTGCGCGATGTGGACGTTACGGCCTTGCCTGTCATCACCGGCCGGTTTGCGCCTGTGATCAATGACATACGTCGTATTCTGTGTATCGGGCTGAATTACTCAGACCACGCGGCAGAAGCTGGCATGGACGTGCCCGATCACCCGATCCTGTTTAGCAAACTCTGCGCGGCCACCGGTGCCAACGACCCGATCATCATCCCCAAGGGATCCGAGAAAACCGATTGGGAAGTTGAACTTGCGGTCGTTATCGGCACCAAGGCGCAGCATGTGTCCGAGGCCGACGCGCTGTCCCATGTGGCGGGTTATGCGAGCTTCAACGACGTGTCAGAGCGCGCTTTTCAGATCGAATTCGGCGGTCAGTGGGTCAAGGGCAAGTCCTGCGACAGCTTTGCCCCCATCGGCCCGTATCTGGTGACCGCAGACGAGGTGCCGGACCCGCAGAACCTTGATCTATGGCTTGATGTGAACGGCACCCGTCGCCAGACGGGCAATACCCGCACGATGGTCTTCTCGGTGGCCGAGATTATATCTTTTCTCAGCCGATTCATGACCTTACTGCCCGGAGACGTGATCGCCACCGGCACGCCGCCCGGCGTAGGCATGGGCTTTAAGCCGCCGGTGTACCTGCAACCGGGCGATGTCGTTGAACTGGGCATCGAAGGCTTGGGGGATCAACGCCAAGAAGTCATAAAATTCAACGGGTAAGCGCCCTACCCTAATGCATAACCTGCACCGCGCACCGTGCGGATCGGGTCATCGCCACCGTGAGATGTCAGCGCCTTGCGCAGCCGCGCGATATGCACATCCACGGTGCGCGTGTCGACATAGATATCGCGGCCCCAGACGTGATCCAGCAGCTGATCGCGGCTGAACACACGGCCCGGACGCTCTAACAGGGTGACCAGCAGCCGGTATTCTGTCGGGCCCAGTTTCAGTTCGTTCGCGGCGCGGTTCACGCGGTGGCGTTCGGTGTCCAGCGTGATATCGGCATAGCTGAGTGACGCGCCCGAGGATGCCGGGCGCACACGGCGCAATTGGGTGCGCACACGGGCCATGAGCTCGCGCATGGAATAGGGTTTAACGATGTAATCATCCGCCCCCGTCTCTAGCCCGCGCACGGTGTCCACCTCTTCTGACCGTGCCGAGAGCATGATCACGGGGATATTACGCGTATCTTCGCGGGTCTTAAGCTGCCGGCACACCTCGATCCCGCTGAGCAGCGGCATCATCCAATCCAGAATAATCAGATCCGGCAGCGCCTCTGCCACCAGCAGGATCGCTTCTTCGCCATTCTCGGCCCGCCTTACGTCAAACCCTTCGGATTCGAGGTTATACGCCAGAATTTCGCGCTGTGCGGGTTCGTCTTCCACCAACAGGATCTGGGGCTGCGCCGCCGACATGGTTCTACCCCTTCAGCTTGGTGGAGGTGTTATCCGCCTTTGGGCGGTCCTCGTCCGGATGGGTGCCGGTCACCAGATAGACGACCTGTTCCGCGATCGATGTGACCAGATCGCCCATGCGTTCCACGTTTTTCGCGATGAAATGCAGGTGCATACACGATGTGATGTTGCGCGGGTCTTCCATCATGAAGGTGAGGAATTCGCGGAACAGCGCGTTGTACATCTGATCGACGTCTTCATCGCGGGCAATCACGTCCATCGCCAGTTCTGCGTCGCGCTGCACATAGGAATCCAGCGCGTCCTTGAGCATGGATTCAACCGTTTTACACATGCGGCGGATGGCACCGGCGCTATCGGCAACTGCCGGAAGCTGCGCGAGCACTGAATTACGCTTGGCCATGTTTTTCGCATAGTCGCCAATACGTTCCAGGCTGGCGCTGATCTTGATCACGCTCAGGATCAGACGCAGGTCCACGGCTGTGGGTGCGCGCAGGGCGATGATGCGGGCGGCGCGTTCGTTGATCAGCTCTTCGAGCGCGTCAATCGCCTTGTCCCCGCCGCGGACCTGATCGGCCAGCTCTTCGTCGCGGGTTTCAAGCGATTGTGCGGCAAGGCGAATGGCATCTTCGACCATGCCACCCATTTTCATGATCTGTGCCTGAACGCTTTCGAGGTCACGGTCAAAGGCAGAGACAATGTGTTGATCTTGCATGATACTTATCCAATCCGGCCAGTGATGTAGCTTTCCGTCCGAGGGTCTTCGGGCGACGTGAAAATCTTGTCGGTCTCGCCGAACTCCACCAGATTGCCAAGGTGGAAGAACGCTGTTTTCTGGCTCACCCGTGCGGCCTGCTGCATGGAGTGTGTGACGATCACGACCGAATAGTCCTGACGCAGCTCGTCGATCAGCTCTTCGACCTGCGCGGTGGCGATCGGGTCAAGCGCGGAACAGGGCTCGTCCATCAGCAGCACTTCGGGTTCGGTCGCAACGGCACGGGCGATGCATAGACGCTGCTGTTGCCCGCCTGAAAGGCCGGTGCCGGGCGCATGCAGACGGTCCTTGACCTCGTTCCAGATGGCACCGCGTTTCAGGGCCCGTTCAACGATATCGTCAAGCTCGGACTTGTTGCGGGCCAGACCGTGGATGCGGGGGCCGTAGGCCACGTTGTCGTAGATCGATTTGGGGAACGGGTTCGGCTTCTGGAACACCATACCGACCTTGGCGCGCAGCTGCACCGGATCGACCGCGCTGTCATAGATGTCTTCGCCGTCGATCAGGATATCACCCTTGACGGTGCAGATATCAATCGTGTCGTTCATCCGGTTGATACACCGCAGGAAAGTCGATTTCCCACAGCCCGATGGTCCGATAAAAGCGGTGACGGTTTTGTCTTGGATATCGACAGAGACATCCTTGATCGCGTGGGTGTCCCCGTAGAAAACCTGCACGTTGCGGGCGGCGATTTTTGTTTGGTTCGTTGTCACGTCCGTCTCCGAAATTACATTGTCTTTCATAGCCTTGCCTTTCATTCTTACCAGCGCCGCTCGAACCGGCGCCGCAGCATTACGGCGATGGCGTTCATGGTGATCAAAAAGACCAGCAAGATGATGATACCGCCCCAGGCGCGTTCATAGAACGCGGGATCGGCGCGCTTGGCCCATTCGTAGATCTGCGCCGGCATGGCGGAGTTCGGGTCCATCAGCCCCGATGCGATGCCGTCGGGCGGGTTCGAGGCGATGAAGCCCACCATCCCGATCAGCAACAGCGGGGCCGTTTCACCAAGTGCCTGCGCCAGACCGATGATTGTGCCAGTGAGGATACCCGGAGCAGCCAAAGGCAGCACGTGGTGGAACACCGATTGCATCTTCGACGCCCCTACCCCCAGTGCCGCGTCACGGATGCTGGGCGGGACAGATTTCAGCGAGGCGCGGGTCGAGATGATGATCGTCGGCAGCGTCATCAGCGTCAGCACCAGCCCGCCCACCAGCGGGGCCGAGTTTGGCAGGTGCATATAATTGATGAAAACCGCCAGACCCAGAATACCAAAGACAATCGACGGCACCGCGGCGAGGTTAGAGATATTCACCTCGATGATATCGGTCAGCAGGTTCTTGGGGGCGAATTCTTCAAGGTAGATCGACGCGGCGACCCCGATCGGCAGCGCCAGCGCCAGCACCACCAGCATCATAAAGAGCGAGCCAAGCATCGAGACCCCCATGCCCGCCGCCTCGGGTCGTGCGTCAGACGCATCGGCACCGATGATGAAATCGATGTTAAAGCGTTTTTCCAGCGCCCCATCTGCGACAAGGGCGTCCACCAGATCAAGCTGCTCTGCGNTGATGCTTTTGTCGTTGGCGATGCTGTCGCGNGTGACGCGGCCCTTCATATAGCCATCGACGCGGCTGTTGGTCAGGAATTCGAATTCNACNGCNGTGCCGATAAGCTCGGGGTTNTCCAGCACAAAGTCACGCAGCTGTGCCGCCGCATCCTTGGACANGATNCCCGCCATCGCCTTGGGCTTTAGGTCCGTGGTAATCCCGGCCTCNGCCACCTTGGCCTCAAGCGCGGCGGCCATCAGCGGCGCGTAGCCGAAGGTCGATACCTTCTTGATCTCGTCCAGATTACGGTTGCCGTTCTTGTCCAGCTTTTNCTCAAGCAGTTGCACGTTCAGCGTCAGGAACGTCTGTTGAAAGGCCCCTGCGCCGCGACCAATGATTGTGGTCAGCAAGATTGCCAGCATCAGCAGGCCCACGGCGATGGCCGCGATACCGTAGGATTTGAAACGGGCCTCNGCGCGGTTGCGTTTGACGGTGCGCGCGTCGGGCTTCAGCAGCGAATGGCGCGGCGTTGCGGTGTTGGGCATGTCGGTCATTCGTACTGCTCCCGGTATTTGCGCACGATATAAAGCGCCAGAACGTTCAGCCCCANGGTCAGCACGAACAGCGTCAGACCAAGGGCAAAGGCGACCAGCGTTTCAGGGCTGGCAAAGTCGGTATCCCCGGTCAGCTGGCTGACGATACGGGTGGTGATGGTGGTCATCGCTTCCAGCGGGTTGCCCGAGATGCGNGCGATGGCCCCTGCCCCCAGAACAACGATCATCGTCTCGCCGATGGCCCGGCTCGCNGCGAGAAGCACAGCCCCCACGATCCCCGGCAACGCGGCAGGCAGCACGACCTGGCGGATGGTTTCGGAATGGGTCGCGCCCAGGCCAAATGACCCGTCGCGCATCGATTGCGGCACAGCGTTGATGATATCGTCGCTCAGCGACGAAACGAAGGGGATCAGCATGATGCCCATGACCAGCCCNGCNGTCAGGACCGATGTCGCCCCGCTCATCCAGTCGACGCCCAGCAGACCATTNTCGCCGCGGCCAAAGATGTTCACAAGGAACGGCCCCACTGTCAGCAAGGCAAACAGACCGTAAACAATNGTCGGNATACCGGCGAGGATCTCCAGCAAAGGCTTGGCGAAAGAGCGTACTTTGTTGTTGGCGTATTCCGACAGGTAGATCGCGGCAAAGAGGCCGATGGGCACGGCCACCAGCAGCGCGATGATCGAGATATAGAGCGTCCCCCANAGCAGCGGCAGGATCGACAGGTCACTGTCCCCGCGGAAGTTCGGGGCCCATGTGGTNCCCAGAAAGAAATCCTGCCANGGATGCAGACGGAAGAANTTCAGCGTCTCGAACAGCATCGACAGGACGATCCCCACGGTGGTCAGGATCGCCAGCGACGCGGCGAGCACCAGCAACCCCAGCAGAAAACGTTCNACCGTATTGCGCGCGCGAAAATCGGCNCGTGCGGTGCGCATCGCGATGAACAGACCGGCCAGCGCCAAAACAGAGATCACCNCGATCATCAGCCAGCGGCCGGTGTATTCCATTGACCGGTAGCGCTGCGCGGCGGCCAGCACCTCTGGCGTCACGTCAGACCCAAGCGCCACGCCCGTGCCCGCCAGCAGCGCGCGCACATCAGTGCCGGTCACGTCCAGATCACGGGCGCTTTGCGCATCCANCGCGCCNGANTGCACGGCCGCGTCCAGCCCGTTGGCCACGCGGCGCACGTCGCTCATCACCAGATTGACCGAAGAGCCTTCGTTCACGGCACTTTGCGGGATCATGTCGATGACCGCGTTCTGGATCAGCATCGGCTGGACCAGCATCCAGATCGCCAGCACAAACAGCGCCGGNATGGCGGTGAGCATNGCGGCATTATAGCCGTAGTANTTCGGAAGGGAGTGCAGCTTGCGCGCATCGCCCGAGACGGACGACATGGCCCGGCTGCGCACCAGACCATAGGCAAGGACTGTTAATATCAAAACAACGGCAACTAAGAGCGTGGTAGATCCCACATTGAAAATATCGCGCATGGTGGCCCCCGGTCGCAGCCTGTTTCAGGCTATCATTGTTTGGAAAGTATCAGTCGGCAGCAAAAATCCGGAGGCACCTCGCAGCGCCTCCGGATCGTCAGACAGGGTTTAGGAACCGCTGCCCATTACAGTTTCTTCAGCAACAACCGACTGTGTTTTCGCCAGTTCCGGGTCGGAGACCAGACCGTATTCAGCCAAAGGACCGTCGGGNCCAGCAATCTCGTCTGCCACGAAGAACTCGGCATATTCTTTCAGGCCGGGGATCACGCCGATGTGCGCTTTCTTGACGTAGAAGAACAGCGGGCGGGANACGGGGTAGTCGCCGCTCGAGATGGTTTCAACGGTGGGCTCAATGCCGCTCATGTTGGCGACGGTCAGCTTGTCGGTGTTGTTCTCGTAGAAGGCCAGACCGAAGACGCCGATGCCGTCTTTGTTGCTTTCGATGCGCGCCAGCGTTTCGGTGTAGTCACCGTCGATGTCCACGGACACACCATCGGTGCGCAGCGCGATACATGCTTTTTCAGCGGCTTTCTTGTCGTCGCCATTGGCGGCCTTGAACGCTTCGAAATCGCCGGTGGCTTCACAGCCTGCCAGGATCACTTTTTCTTCGAAAACTTCGCGTGTGCCGTGCTTGGTGCCGGGGATGTAGGCCTGGATCGGCTGNTCGGGGAAGCTGGCGTTCACATCGGACCACATTTTGTTGGGGTTCGCCACGATCTCGCCGTCGACAACGACTTCGGCGGACAGGGCTTTGTACCAGTCTTCGGGGGTGAATTCGAANGTGTTGCCATTGATGTCGGAGGCAAACACGATGCCGTCATAGCCGATCTGAACTTCGATGATGTCGGTTACACCGTTGGTGGCGCAGGCTTCGACTTCGGAGCTTTTGATCTTGCGCGAGGCGTTTGCCACGTCGATTGTGTTCTCGCCAACACCTTCACAAAAACGCTTCAGACCCGCCGAGGAGCCACCGGATTCNACAACAGGTGTCGGGAAATCGAAGTTTTCGCCAAAGGCTTCGGCAACGATGGACGCATAGGGCANAACAGTGGAGGAACCGGCAACCTGTACCTGATCACGCGCGGCAGCGGCGGTTGCGGATACGGCGGCAATGGCCAGCGCGGAAGTGGTGAGTTTAACGAGCGACATGATGTCTCCTGTCAGCTTAGATTTGTCTGACCACCCCCATGGTGATCTTGCCGCACCAATAGGCGGGCGACACTGAGCTTTTGTGACAGTCATGTTACAGTTTTATGACACGGACGGAAATTGTAATTTCTTTTTGACNAAAATGCGCCCGATCACGCCACATCCATAGGCAAGATCACCGTNAATCGCGCCCCATCTCCCAGATCAGAGGTGATTTTCAGCCGTCCGCGGTGNCTGTTCAGGATATGTTTTACAATCGCCAGCCCCAGCCCCGTCCCGCCAAGNGCNCGGCTGCGGTGGCTNTCGGCGCGGTAGAAGCGTTCGGTCAGGCGTGGCAGGTGCACAGGGTCGATCCCCGGCCCGTGGTCNCGNATGGTGACCCGCACCGCAGGCCCNCGCAAGGAAGGGTCACGCAAGGTCGTCTCGACCGAAATTTCNACGTCTTTGCCCACGCCNCCATATTTGATGCCGTTTTCAATAAGGTTCGTGAACACCTGCAACAGCTGGTCCGTATCCCCCATCAAGGGCAGCGGATCGTCCCCCATNGTCGCGACCAGCGTCACATTCGCCTCTACGGCCAAGGGGTTGAGGTTGCGCATGGTCGATTGCAGCACATANCGCAGATCGACCTTATCNGTCGGGCGCACCCGTTCGTCCGATTCGACGCGNGACAGCGACAGCAGATCGCCCACCAGCCGGTTCATGCGCTCGGCCTCTCCGGTCATGATCCCCAGAAACCGGTCCCGTGCGGGGGCGTCGTCNCGCGCAGGNCCGCGCAAGGTTTCGATGAACCCCATCATCGCCGTCANCGGGGTGCGCAANTCGTGGCTGACGTTGGCGACGAAATCGCGGCGCATCTGGCTGGCGTTGGTGACCTGTGTGATGTCTTGAAAGCTCAGCAAGACGTANTCCATGCNGGTCACCTTTCGGACGTGCACCCGAAAGGTCGTGTCATTGCCGTTGTCGCTGGCCAGATATTGCGNCTCGCGCGGGGTATCATCCTGTTGGCATTGCTCGACCGCATCGACCACCGCNGGCTGGCGCAACACGTTGATGTAATGGCGGTCCANNGCGCCNCGGCCCAGCAGNGCTTGGGCCGGCGCATTCATCGCGACGATACGTTCNNNCCGATCAACGGCAAGCGTAGGCAAAGGCAGCGCTGCNAGNAGATCCGGCAGATGCGGGCGCAGCACCATGCTCAGACGGGTTTAAGCTGGCTGGCAAAGCGCCGCGCGTTGTCTTGGTAGTGTTTCGCGCTGGCGGTCAGCCCCGCAATCGCCGCCGCGTCCAGCTCCCGCACAACCTTGCCCGGGGCGCCCATCACAAGCGACCCGTCGGGGATCACCTTGTTTTCTGTGATCAACGCCCCTGCCCCGATCAGACAATTCTTGCCGATCTTGGCCCCGTTCAGGATCGTCGCCCCCATCCCGACCAGCGAGTTATCCCCGATGGTGCAGCCGTGCAGCATGACCTTGTGACCGATCGTACAGTTCTCCCCCACGGTCAGCGGACAGCCCGGGTCCGTATGAAAGACGCAGTTTTCCTGCACGTTACTGCCCTTGCCTACGAGGATCAGTTCGTTATCGCCGCGCAGCGTGCAGCCGAACCAGACAGAGGCATCTGCCTCGAGCGTCACATTCCCGATGACATTGGCATCGGGGGCAACCCATGCATCCGCGTGAACCTGCGGGGTGATATCGGCCAGAGCGTAAAGCGTCATTTCGTGTCCTCGAATTCTGATTGCAGCGCGCGCACATGATCCACCAGTTTCGGCTGCTGCGAAAGGCGCAATCTTTCGGCGGTGATGATCGACTTCAGCTTGGCCTCTGTTTCGGTCAGGTCGTCATTGACCAGCACGTAGTCGTAGCCGTCCCAATGGCTGATCTCGTCCCAGCTTTTCTCCATTCGCAGCGCGATGGTATCGGGGGCGTCCTGACCACGGGTTTCCAGACGTCGCCGCAGCTCTTTGATCGAGGGCGGCAGGATGAAGATCGACAGCACGTGCTGCTTCAGCGTCGAGTTGCTGATCTGCTGCGCGCCCTGCCAATCCACGTCGAACAGCACATCGCGACCGCTGTCGATCGCCTTTTGCACCGGTCCCTTGGGCGAGCCGTAATAGTTGTTGAAGACGCGGGCGTGCTCCAGCATATCGCCATCGTTCACCATGGCGCGGAAATCATCCTCGGCGGTGAAAAAGTAGTCCTTGCCGTCTTCCTCGCCGACACGCGGTGCGCGGGTGGTGGCCGAGACAGAGAATTCAAGCGAGGTATCCCAATCGCGCAGCTTGCGGGCCAGCGTCGATTTTCCCGCCCCCGAGGGCGAGCTGAGGATGATCAATAGGCCGCGTCGGTCGCTCATGTCTTACTCCACATTTTGCACTTGTTCGCGCATCTGGTCTATCACCGCCTTCAAGGCCAGCCCGATCTGGGTCAGCGCGGTGTTTTGTGCCTTGGCGCACAGTGTATTGGCCTCGCGGTTGAACTCCTGCATCAGGAAATCCAGTTTGCGCCCCACGGCCCCGTCCTGCGCCAGCAAGGCGCGGGCGGCATCCACATGGGCGTGCAGGCGGTCGATCTCTTCGGTGATGTCGGATTTGACGGCGATCAGCGCCAGTTCCTGCGCCAGCCGGTCAGCGTCCACGCCTTCGGCATTGTCCAGCACCCGCGAAAGATTGCGTTGCAACGTCTGTGCCATTTCGTCCTTACGCGTCTCGGCCAGCGCGGCGGCCTGTGTCGTCAGCTCTGCCACCTGTGTCAGCTGCGCTTCGAGCACCTGCGCCAAGGCAGCCCCTTCGCGGGCGCGCATGTCGTTAAAATCGGCAAGCACCGTGGGAAATTCCGCCAACAATGTCGCGCAAAGGGCGGCCACATCATCCACCGTCGTCGCCTGCTCAAGCACGCCGCGCATAGTGACGATATCCGTCGCCTTGGATGGCGCAAGCGAGATCCCCGCATCCATCGCGCGCGCTTCGATCTGGTGCAGCGCGTCCAGCACGACCTCAAGCTGATCCGCGTTCACCGTCAATGCACCAGAGCCATCCTCGCGGGTGATCCTCAGGTTGCAGGTGACATTGCCGCGGGCGATGGCCGCGCCGAGCGTCTTGCGCAGGCCGGCTTCCAGCCCGTCGATCCAGTCGGGCACACGCAGGCGCAGGTCGAGCCCCTTGCCGTTGACCGATCGCAATTCCCACCCCCAACTGTGCGGGCCGGACGCACCACTGGCCGAGGCGAAACCCGTCATTGAACGTATCATGGCATGGTCCTTGTCGATTGCGATTGTTGCGCGCCTTAAAAGGGAAACTCGCAAATGGGGCAAGTAAAAAGCCATTCTGCCGCGCGAGGTCTCCCCTTAACGGTCTGTTAACCAAGTTTGCTGTTATATCTACAAATTACTGCTCATTTGACTAAACTCAGGCAATACATCGCGGCCCCACTGCCGCCCCCCGTCCTGCTCTTGTCCCGACCGCAATAAGGCTGCCCGATGAAACACCTCCCCCCTCTGGATGACATGCCCCAGACTGCCTCTCGTCGCGTGATGCCGCCGCCGACACCCGCGATGGTTGACGTGCGGGCCTATTGGCAGGGGCTGTGCCGGGGTCAACCGGTCCCGTTCCGGTCGCAGATCGACCCTGCACAGATCACCTCCGTGCTGGATCGCGCCTTTGTTCTGGAACGCAGGCGGTCTGAACTGGCGCGGTTTCGCGTCGCCGGATCGCAGCTGTGCACTGCCATGGGGATGGACCTGCGCGGGATGCCGATGATCTCTCTGTTCGACCCGTCCGAGCGTCGCCGCTGCAGTGATTGGCTGGATCACATTCTGTCACAGCCCGCCACCGGAGAGATGACGCTCACCGCGGGGGATGCGACCGTTCAGGCGCGTTTGCTGGTGCTGCCGCTGCGCAGTGACATGGGGCAGATCGACCGGATGCTTGGCTGTCTTGAGGTCACATCCAATGGCATCGAGCATCCGGGCTTGTATCGGATCGGCGATCTTGACACCACACCGATCCCGCGCCCGCCACGGGCCGATCTGGCAGAGGAAACGCGCGCGCCCTGCCCCGAAGGTTTCGCCGATCCCGCCGCGCGTTTTGCCGCGCGGCCCCGCCGCAACCGGCCGGCCTATCTACGGGTCGTGAAGTAAACGGGGTAACCCCGATGGGACGCCCCCCGATGCCGCAAAAGAAAAAGGCCGCGCATGATGATATGCGCGGCCTTCCTTATTGCATGAGCTGCGGCAGTTAGCCGACGGCTTTGACCTGTTGGTTCGCCCGGCGTGCCGACAGTTCCTCTGCCACGAGGAAGGCAAGCTCCAGCGACTGGCTGGCGTTCAAACGCGGGTCGCAGGCCGTGTGGTAGCGGTCCGACAGGTCTTCGTCCTGAACGGCGCGGACACCACCTGTACATTCGGTCACATCCTGACCGGTCATCTCAAAGTGGACACCACCGGGCACGGTGCCCTCGGCCCCATGTACCGCAAAGAATTCACGCACTTCGCGCAGTACGGAATCGAACGGCCGCGTTTTATAGCCGCTTGAGGATTTGATCGTGTTGCCGTGCATGGGGTCACAGGTCCAGACGACATTCGCGCCCTCTTCCTGCACGGTCTTGATCAGACGTGGCAGGTGTTCCCCCACATTGCCGGCCCCGAAACGCGCGATCAGGGTCAGGCGACCCTCTTCGTTTTCAGGGTTCAGCTTGTGCATCAACAGCTTGAGGTCATCGCTGGTCATCGTCGGGCCGCACTTCAGGCCGATGGGGTTCTGAACGCCGCGGGCAAATTCCACATGCGCGCCATCAGGCTGACGTGTCCGGTCNCCGATCCAGATCATGTGACCCGAGCCCGCCAGCCATTTGCCGGTCTGGCTGTCCTGACGGCACAGTGCCTCTTCGTATTCCAGCAGCAGCGATTCGTGGCTTGTATAATATTCCACCGATTGCAGGGTATGTGCCGTTTCGGACGTGACGCCAGCCGCCGCCATGAAATCAAGCGTGTCTGAAATGCGGTTCGCGATCTCGCGGTATTTTTCCGCCTTTTCGCTTTCGGTAAAGCCCANNGTCCAGCCGTGCACCTGATGCACATCGGCATAGCCGCCGGTCGAGAANGCNCGGATCAGGTTNAGGGTCGCGGCNGCCTGTGTGTAGGCGCGCAGCATCTTTTTAGGGTCGGGAATACGGGCGTCGGCGGTAAAGGCGAGNTCGTTGATGATGTCACCGCGGTAGCTTGGCAGTTCCACCCCATCCACCGTTTCAGTNGGCGCTGAACGCGGCTTGGCGAACTGACCCGCCATGCGGCCCAGCTTGATCACCGGCACTTTGGCACCGTGGGTCAGCACGATGGCCATCTGCAACATCACCTTGAAGGTGTCGCGGATCATATCGCTGCTGAATTGTTCGAAGCTTTCGGCGCAATCGCCGCCCTGAAGCAAGAACGCCTCGCCACGGCCNGCNGCCGCCAGATGCTTTTTCAGCCGCCGCGCTTCNCCCGCAAAGACCAACAATGGATAACGGGACAATTCAGCTTCGACCGCGCGCAGCGCGTCCTGATCAGGATAGTCGGGCATCTGGATCCGCGGTTTGTCGCGCCAGCTTGATTTTGTCCAATCGGTCATCATTTTTCTCCGAAGTCCGCAGCGCCCGAAGTGTCAGGCGNAAACATTGTGAAATTGTGGTATATAAAGGTCTGNCCCAAGTGACCAGAACCGAAATTCACCCTATTGACCTTCGCCCCCGCCCGTGGGCAAGGTTTTNGGCAGGTTTTTGAGGGCAGCGCCCACTTTGCCCCAACGTATAACGCAAACCTGAAAGGCGACGTGATGAGCGACACCCGTCTGGCCAACCGCATTCTTCCTGACGCTGAAAAGACACGCCGCTTTGTCTTTGTGCTGCTGGAAAACTTTACCATGCTCAGCTTTGCCTCGGCGGTGGAATGTCTGCGCATCGCNAACCGCATGGCGGGTCGTCCGGCCTATGACTGGCGTCTGATCGGCGAGGATGGCGGGCGCGTGCGCTGTTCGGCAGGGGCGGAATTCACGCTGGACGGCGATCTGGACGATCTGGGCCGCGACGACACGCTGGTGGTGTGCAGCGGCATCGACGTGCAGGCGGCGACGACCAAGAAGCTGCTGGGATGGCTGCGCCGGGAGGCCCGCAAGGGCATNATGGTCGGCGGTCTGTGCACNGCCGCCTTTACGCTGGCCAAGGCCGGATTGCTGGACGGGAANAAAGCCACGATCCACTGGGAAAATCAGGATAGTTTCAGCGAAGACTTCGAGGACGTCACCNTGACGAAATCGGTCTTTGTGGTGGACGGNAACCGGATGACNACAGCGGGCGGGACATCCTCGATCGATCTGATGCTCAAGCTGATTGCCGACGATCTGGGCGAGGATCTGGCAAATGCCGTTGCCGACCAGCTGATCTATAGCTCCATCCGCACGGATCAGGACACGCAGCGTCTGTCGGTGCCCACCCGTATCGGCGTGCGGCATCCCAAGCTGGGTCAGGTCATCCAGATGATGGAGGCCAATATCGAAGAGCCGATCAGCCCGTCCTCATTGGCNCGCGATGTCGGCATGTCCACGCGGCAGCTTGAACGGCTGTTCCGCCGCTACCTCAACCGCAGCCCCAAACGCTATTACATGGAACTGCGCCTGCAAAAGGCGCGTAACCTGCTGATGCAAACGGATATGAGCGTGATCAACGTGGCGCTGGCCTGTGGCTTTGCCTCGCCGTCGCATTTTTCCAAATGCTACCGNGCGCATTATAANACCACNCCTTACCGCGAACGCGGGTCGCATGCGGCCAAGCCTGTCGCCTAGTCGTTACTNATCCGGTACACCGCCCCGTTCCCGACNGAGATNAACCAGATCGCGCCGTCCGGNGCCTCTATGATGTCGCGCACCCGTGCCGTGGCGGGGGCAGAGATTTGCGCCACCTCGGCCAGCGGGTCNCCCTGTAGCCGCGCGATATAATTGAACTTGAGCGAGCCTATGAAGATATCGCCCCGCCAGTCGGGAAACATCTTGCCCGAATAGACCAGCAACCCCGAGGGCGCGATAGACGGGTCCCAGTAGAAGGCGGGCTGCTCCATCCCCTGTTTCGCGGTGCCTTCGCCGATCTTGGCACCGGAGTAGTGACGTCCGTAGGATATCACCGGCCATCCGTAATTNGCNCCCTTGNGGACCGCGTTAACCTCGTCTCCGCCGCGCGCCCCATGTTCTGACACCCACAGGTTGCCCTCCAGATCAAGCGCTGCCCCTTGCGGGTTGCGATGCCCGTAGGACCAGATTTCCGGCAGCACGTCGTCGCGCCCGACAAACGGGTTATCGGCGGGCACAGTACCGTCACGGTTNACCCGCACGACAGAGCCGTTGTGCTGCCNCAGATCCTGCGCCGCGGGGCGGTCGCCGCGCTCTCCGACGGTGACGAAAAGCGTGCCATCGCGCGCCTCGACCACGCGGCTGCCAAAGTGCTGACCGGCGGCAGACCCGCGTGACATGGTAAAGAGATCGCGTAGATTTTCGAGCCGCNCACCATCCTGCGACAGCTCTGCCGCGGCAAGCGCGGTACCGGCCCCGCCNTCAAGCGCCTTGGCATAGGTCAGNAATANNGTGCGCGATCTGTCNAAATCCCGTGCCAGCGTGATNTCCAGCAAGCCNCCCTGCCCTGCGTCAACGACCTGCGGTGCGCCCGCAACCTCGTGGCTNGNNCCCTCGCGGACCCGCAGCAAGCGGCCGTCGCGTTCGGTGACCAGCACGTCCCCATTTGGCAAAATCGCCAGCGCCCAAGGCGTCTCCAGCCCTGACACCTGCTGGGTAATCCGCAGCTCTTGCGCGCCAACGCCCGACGCGCCCATGACCGATCCGGCTATGACCAACGCCCCGATGGCCCGTGCGGCNTGANNNATCATCCCCCCGAGAAACATGGCTTTCCCCCNTCATACAACCTATCCCTGCAAACCTAGCGCAGACAAAGCGTCGATCCACATCATCTTGCGCCACTTTACCTAGGGATAACGCTTTTCTTTTCNAAAATCGCCGCATAGGCTCTGGCGCAGAACACCATGTTCAACAGGGAGAGAAACATGAAAAAGATGCTTATGGCCACAACGGCTGCAGCATTGCTGGCCACCAATGCCTATGCCGACGCGCATAGCAAGGACGTGAAGCTTGGCGTGATCTTTGGCTACACCGGCCCNATTGAATCGCTGACCGGCATCATGGCGGAAAGCGCNGAGCTCGCCATGNAAGAAGTCACCGACAGCGGCATGCTGATGGACGGGGCGACAGTCACCCCCTCGCGCGCGGACACGGGCTGCGTCGATAACGCGCTTGCGGTATCCAGTGCGGAACGCCTGATCGCCGAAGGGATCAACGGCATTGTGGGCGCGGCCTGCTCTGGCGTGAGCGGCGCGATCTTGCAGAACGCGGCACTGCCCAACGGCATGGTGATGATTTCGCCATCCTCCACATCCCCNGGCCTGAGCACGATGGAAGACGANGGNCTNTTCTTCCGCACNGCCCCCTCNGACGCCCGTCAGGGCGAGGTCATGGCAGAGGTGCTGATGGAAGAAGGTATCAAGGAAGTCGCGGTCACCTATACCAACAACGACTACGGCAAGGGTTTGGCGGACGCGTTCCAGCAGGCCTATGAAGCCGCGGGNGGGACAATCACCATCTCTGCCGCACATGAAGACGGCAAGGCCGATTACTCTGCCGAGGTTGGCGCGCTGGCCTCTGCCGGNGGCGACCGTCTGGTGGTTGCGGGCTACGTCGATCAGGGTGGATCGGGCGTTGTGCGTGCGGCGATTGATTCAGGCGCGTTCGACACGTTCCACTTCCCCGACGGGATGATCGCGGCGAACCTTGAAAACAACTTCGGCTCCGAGCTGGACGGCTCCACCGGCCAGCACCCCGGCACCGATAGCCCCGGCGCTGACAAATTCACCGCGCTGGTCGACGGTGCNTTCGANACCACATCGCCNTTCGCACCGGAAAGCTATGACGCAGCGGCGCTGCTGATGCTGGCGATGCAGGCCGCAGGGTCTTCCGATCCGCAGGTCTATAAGGATCAGGTCATGTCGGTTGCGAACGCCCCCGGCGAAAAGATCTATCCGGGTGAGCTGGCCAAAGCGCTGCAAATCCTCAAGGACGGCGGCGAAGTCGANTATGAAGGCGCAACCGCGGTTGAACTGATCGGCCCCGGTGAATCCGCTGGCAGCTACCGTCAGATCAAGATCGAAGACGGCAAGATCACGACGGTTCAATACCGCTAACATCACATNACGTGACAGAAAACAGCCCGGTGCATTGCGACCGGGCTGTTTTTGCAACGGGGCTTCGGCACCGCACGGGGAGACTACAAAATGATCGTCGTAGACGACATCCATAAACATTTCGGCGGGTTCCANGCCGTGGACGGGGCCAATNTGACCATTGGCAAAGGCACGATCACCGGTTTGATCGGCCCGAACGGTGCTGGCAAAACGACGCTNTTCAACGTGATCGCGGGGGTGCTGAAACCGACCTCGGGGCGNGTGACGATGGACGGCGAGGATATNACCGGCCTGCCCCCCCATACGCTGTTTCACAAAGGGCTGCTGCGGACCTTCCAGATCGCGCATGAATTCTCGTCGATGACCTGCCGCGAGAACCTGATGATGGTGCCCGGCGATCANGCGGGCGAGACGCTGTGGAACACGTGGTTCGGGCGCAAGCGCATCGCCGATCAGGAACGCGCCTTGCGCGCCAAAGCGGACGAAGTGCTTGAGTTTCTGACGGTGGAACATCTGGCCGAGCAGAAAGCGGGTCAGATCTCCGGCGGTCAGAAAAAGCTGCTGGAACTGGGGCGCACCATGATGGTCGACGCCAAGATCGTGTTCCTTGACGAGGTCGGGGCCGGTGTGAACCGCACGCTGCTCAATACCATCGGTGACGCGATCATCCGNCTGAACAAGGAACGCGGCTATACCTTTGTCGTGATCGAACACGACATGGATTTNATCGGCCGNCTGTGTGATCCGGTGATCTGTATGGCCGAGGGCAAGGTTCTCGCTCAAGGCACCCTGCCNGAGATCAAGGCCAACGAACAGGTGATCGAGGCNTATCTNGGCACCGGGCTCAAGAACAAGGCCGTGNCTGCATGANACGGATGNCCACCGCATTGACGCTCTGCGCGGGATTTGCCCTGCCGCAGGCCGCTGCGGCCTGTGCGCAGCTGTCGGCGCAGGTCTGGATGTGCGATCGGGGCACCCCGTGGGAAGAAGCAACCTGGGACACGGTCGGCGACGGCTCCACCCGCTATCTGGGCGAGGTGATCCTGAACTTCACCCAAGAATGGCCCGGGTACGACATNGCCGACGGCACCTCGACGCTGGAAGAGCAATACGAGACCTATAGCGCCTGGATCGCGGCGGATGGCGGCCCTGCCCCNGANGTGCTGAAGGTCGACCGGATCGACACCCCGATGGGCACGACCCTGCGCCACCTGCAATATGACGAGATCGAAGGCGACCGCACCATGAGNGCGGTCATGTTGTCGGATGTCGGATCAGCGCGGATTATGCTGTATCTCGATACCACCGACACAATGCCTTTGGATGAAATGGACAAGATGTCCTTTGAGGTGGCCATGATGCTGCGCGACACATGTGCGGATGAGATATCCTGCGCCGCGCCCATCCCTGCGGCNGCCCTGGACACCGAATGAAAGAGACTGACATGAGCAACCCATACGGCGACCGGGGCAATAAGGACCTGTCGATCGCGAACCCCAAAGGGCAAGGCACCGCGCAGCCGGTCAAACGGGGCGGCAAAAGCCACCCCGCGCCGGGGGGCCCCTTCCTGATCGGCGACACGATGACGGGCGGTTATGGCAAGGGCCCCGATATCCTGCACGGCTGCACCATCGCCGTCGAAAAGGGTGAGATCGCCGTCATCGTCGGCCCCAATGGCGCGGGCAAGTCCACGGCGATGAAGGCGGTCTTTGGCATGCTCGACGTGCGCCANGGCCATGTNCGGCTGGACGGCGAAGACATCACNTNGCTGTCGCCNCANGACCGTGTGGCCAAGGGCATGGGGTTCGTGCCGCAGACCTCGAACATCTTTACCTCGATGACGGTGGAAGAAAACCTCGAGATGGGGGCGTTCATCCG
Organism: Sulfitobacter sp. TMED3; assembly: GCF_002167505.1. Lineage (NCBI taxonomy): Bacteria > Pseudomonadati > Pseudomonadota > Alphaproteobacteria > Rhodobacterales > Roseobacteraceae > Sulfitobacter > Sulfitobacter sp. TMED3. Next base: position 37,368 of record NZ_NHBI01000040.1, read on the forward strand.
CCGCGATGATTTCCGTGATACGATGGCGCAGGTCTATGACCTTTTTCCGATCCTCAAGGAAAAGCGCTATCAGGCCGCGGGCGAGCTGTCGGGCGGGCAACGCCAGCAGGTCGCTGTGGGCCGCGCGCTGATGACCCAGCCGAAGGTGCTGATGCTGGACGAACCCACCGCTGGCGTGTCCCCCATTGTGATGGACGAACTGTTCGACCGCATCATCGAGGTCGCGCGGACCGGTATCCCGATCCTGATGGTGGAACAAAACGCCCGCCAAGCGCTGGAGATTGCGGATAAGGGCTATGTTCTGGTGCAAGGGGCCAATGCCTTTACCGGCACNGGCAAAGAGCTTTTGGAAGACCCCGAAGTTCGCAAATCCTTTCTGGGGGGTTAAGCGATGCGATGGACCCTTCCGATGGCCCTATTGGCAACCACGGCGCCAGCCTTGGCGCAGGACAGCGTTGCCACGACCGCTGCAACAGCCCCGNCNGCCGCAGCCGCNACGGCCCCCGCAGAGCCGTTCCAGCAGACGATTGCGATCGCCTGCCGCTTTACGTGGGAATGTGTGGANAACGANCCCTGCACCGANACAGAGTTCACCCCCGACATCACCGGCAACGCAGGCGGAGCCTCTGCCGATGCGCTGACGGTTCAATCACAAATGGTCAGCGACGCCGAAACCGTCGACATGACCGGCACGAAACAGGTCAAGGCGCTGTCCCTGACGGGGGGTGGGTTTGATGCCCGCCACCTGCTGAGCATCGCCACCGACGGGGCCTCCCGTTATACCGTGCATTACGCTGATGGGCCGATTGTCATCAGCTATCTAGGGACATGCAAATAATGGATTTACTCAACGCTTTCATCGCCTTGGCCAACTATGTACTGGTTCCGGGCATCGCCTACGGGTCGCAGCTGGCGCTTGGTGCGCTTGGGGTGACGCTGGTCTATGGCATCTTGCGGTTCTCGAACTTTGCCCATGGCGACACGATGGCGCTTGGCGCGATGTCCGCCGTGCTGATCACCTGGGGTTTCCAGTCGCTGGGGCTGAGCCTGGGGGTCCTGCCAACCGCACTGCTGGCGCTGCCCTTTGCGATCATCATCACCATCGGGCTGCTGCTTGGCACGGACAAGCTGGTCTATAGCTTCTACCGCGAAAAGAAAGCCAAGCCGGTGATCTTTGTCATCGTCTCGTTGGGGGTGACATTCGTCTATAACGGCATCACCCGCTTTATCATCGGCGCAGAGGATCAACGGTTTCTGGATGGTGAACGCTTCATCATCTCGGCCCGCGATTTCAAAGAGATGACGGGGCTTGAGGAAGGTCTGGCGATCAAAACTACCCAAGGGCTGACCGTGGTGACGGCTGTCATCGTGGTTGCCGCATTGTTCTGGTTCCTGAACAAGACACGCTCGGGCAAATCCATGCGCGCCTACTCTGACAACGAGGATCTGGCGCTGCTGTCGGGTATCAATCCTGAACGCGTGGTCATGATCACCTGGATCATTGTGGCCTGNCTGGCGACNACCGCAGGCGTGCTTTACGGGTTGGANAAGTCCTTTAAACCNTTCACCTATTTCCAACTGCTGCTNCCGATCTTTGCCGCCGCGATCGTGGGCGGTCTTGGCAGCCCGATCGGGGCCATCGCGGGGGGCTTTGTTATCGCATTCTCCGAGGTGACGATCACCTACGCGTGGAAAAAGGTCTTTGGCTACCTCGCACCCGAGGGGATGGCCCCCGACGGCTTGGTGCAGCTTTTGTCCACCGACTATAAATTCGCCGTCAGCTTCGTGATCTTGTTGATCGTGCTGCTGTTCAAACCCACAGGTCTGTTCAAGGGGCAATCGGTATGAACGAGACACTGAAAAACACCGCTCTTTTCGCCATTGTCGCGCTGCTGATCGTACTNACCGGACTGGCGCAAAGCTGGAACGCGGCGCTGCTGATCATNGCGATGGGGCTGATCTCCAGCATCATGGCNCTTGGCGTGAACCTGCAATGGGGCTTTGCGGGGCTGTTCAANGTGGGCATCATNGGGTTTGTCGCCCTTGGCGGTCTGGCCGCTGTGCTGATCGGCATGCCCCCCACGCAAGGCGCATGGTCCGCGGGGGGCTGGGGGATCCTCACCGCCCTGCTGATGGGGGCCGCGACGATCATTCTGGCGGTTCAGGTGATGAAACGCATGGCCAAGGGATGGCTGCGCACGCTGGTNGTTCTGGTGGTNCTGGTGGCNGGGTTCTTTATCTTCCGCGCCCTGCTCGACCCGTCNGTAAGCGCGGTCGAGGCCGTGAACCCCGCGACCACCGGCTATCTTGGCGGGCTTGGCCTGCCGGTGATCATNGCCTGGCCCGTNGGCGGGCTGTTTGCAGCCGGAGCGGCCTGGCTGATCGGGAAAACCGCGCTTGGGCTGCGGTCTGATTACCTNGCGATCGCGACCCTGGGCATCGCCGAGATCATCATCGCCGTGCTCAAGAACGAAGACTGGCTGTCGCGGGGCGTCAAGAATGTCATCGGTATCCCGCGCCCCGTCCCCTATGAGATCGACCTGCAAAATAACGCGGGCTTTGTCGAACAGGCGGCCGGCTTNGGGCTGAACCCGGTAGAGGCATCGACGCTTTGGGTGAAATTCCTGTATGTGTGTCTGTTCGCCGTGGTGCTCTTGGTGCTGATGTGGCTAAGCCAGCGGGCGCTGAATTCGCCCTGGGGCCGCATGCTGCGCGCNATCCGCGACAACGAGGTCGCGGCCGAAGCCATGGGCAAGGACGTGACCGCACGGCACTTGCAGGTGTTCATCCTCGGCTCTGCCATCTGCGGGATTGCCGGCGCGATGATGACCACGCTGGACAGCCAGTTGACGCCCGGATCCTACCAGCCGCTGCGCTTCACCTTCCTGATCTGGGTCATGGTGATCGTTGGCGGGTCCGGCAACAATCTGGGGGCCGTGCTGGGGGGCTTTNTGATGTGGTACCTTTGGGTGATGGTTGAACCCATGGGGCTGTGGCTGATGCAATTGNTCACCGCGGGCATGTCCGACGGCTATTGGCTGAAAGACCACCTGATNGAATCCGCNGCNCATATGCGGNTGATGACGATGGGGGCGGTCTTGCTGCTGGTATTGCGGTTCAGCCCGCGCGGGTTGATCCCNGAGAAGTAAAAGAAAAGGCCTTATCCCTTGCGGGATAAGGCCNGCCTTCGGCGAGGATTTANNNCCATTTGGAAGCGCGTTCAGCGTCCTTTGAANAACCCGCCCAAGATTCCGCGCACGATGCGCCGGCCGGTTGTGCCTTTCAACTCCTTGATCACGACACTCGCGATGGCACCGCCAAAGCTGTCGTCGNTTTTGGTCGTGCGTTTCGAGGTNGAGCGCGTGACCCGTTTGCCNGCATAGCGNCGCGCTGCGTTGAATTCGCGCAAGGCGGGGGATGTGTCTTCGGCCTCGGCTTGTTCCTCGGCCTGTGCTGCCTCTTTCGCGGCGTCTTCNGCGCGTTTGGCCAGCATNTCGAACGCGGAGGCGCGATCAAGGCGGGTNTCGTATTTCCCNGCCATCGGGCTTTGCGCCATCAGGGCGGCGCGGGTGGCCGGATCGATCGGACCAAGCTGCGAGGATGGTGGCCGGATCAGGGTGCGTTCCACAATGCCGGGGATCCCTTTTTTCTGCAGCATGGAGGTCACCGCCTCGCCCACGCCCACATCGCGGATCGCGTCTTCGGTTTCNAAACGCGGGTTCTCGCGGTAGGTTTCGGCGGCAAGGCGCAGCGCCTTGCGATCACGCGCGGTGAAGGCGCGCAAGGCGTGNTGGATGCGGTTGCCCAATTGGCCAAGGATATCTTCGGGCACGTCTGCGGGGTTCTGTGTGATGAAATACACGCCCACGCCCTTGGAGCGGATCAGCCGCGCCACCTGTTCAACCTTGTCGACCAGCGCTTTGGGGGCGTCGTCAAACAGCAGATGTGCCTCGTCGAAGAAGAACACCAGTTTGGGTTTATCGGGGTCGCCGACCTCGGGCAGTTCCTCGAAGAGTTCTGACAGCAACCACAGCAGGAAGGTCGCGTAGAGCTTGGGCGAGTGCATCAGCTGGTCGGCTGCGAGGATATTGATAAAGCCACGCCCGTCCGTGTCTGTGCGCATCAGGTCGGTGAGCGCCAGCGCAGGTTCTCCGAAGAGATCAGCCGCGCCTTGGTTTTCCAGCACCAGCAAGCGCCGCTGGATCGCNCCGACCGANGCCGACGACACATTGCCGTAGCGCAGCGCCAGGGNTGAAGCGTTTTCCCCGATCCAGACCAGCAGCGCCTGCAGATCCTTGAGNTCCAGCAGCGGAAGCCCGTCTTCGTCAGCAACGCGGAACGCGATGTTNAGGATACCTTCNTGGGCCTCNGTCAGATCGAGAAGCTGCGCCAGCAGCAAGGGCCCCATTTCCGAGATTGTCGTCCGCACCGGATGCCCCTGTTTGCCGAACATATCCCAGAAGGTGACCGGAAAGGCGCTGTAGTCGAAATCGTCAAAGCCGATGGTTTGGGCGCGCTCTGAAAAAGGGGTGTGCAGCTTGTGGCTGGCAGAGCCTGCCTGCGCCAGCCCTGACAGATCGCCTTTGACGTCGGACAGAAACACCGGAACCCCTGCGGCGGAAAACCCTTCGGCCAGGATTTGCAGCGTGACGGTTTTGCCTGTGCCTGTGGCCCCCGCGACCAATCCATGGCGGTTGGCATAGCCGATGTTAAGAAACTGTTTCGTCGCGTAGTCTTCGCCACCGCCGCCGATAAAGATATCATTTGTCACGTATTTAATTCCTTTTGGGCCAATAACCTGCAGCCAAAGTGCAGAGCGAGCNTACAAACTTAACCTTTTCACACCATAGTGATTTTGTCGCCGGTCGTGATGTCCTTTTCGTGCTGGCGGCACTTCCTCCCTGTCAGACTTGGCCGCGCCTTCGGGTGCGGCCCTTTTTACGTTTGAGGTCCGTTTTACGCGCTTGAAACCGCTGTGATATTTTATGTTGACGGTGCCCGAATGCTTTCGTAACGTGCTTTCAATAAGTCGGCCAAGTCCGATGGGGAGAACGAAGAACAGGGAAAAGGACGCATCGCGTCCTTTTTTCTATTTCAGCCCCCCGCGCCCGGCCTCTCCCCCGTGAAAACCTGATTAAATAGGCAATATTTTGCCTTAAATCACGATGGTTTCAGCGCTATCGTCCTGACATTGGCATTGGCGCATGGTAGATGGCGTCGAATTTAACTGATTTGGAACGAGCATGAAAAAGTATATCACACTTCTCCCACTCTGCGCGGCGATGGCTCTGACTATGCCCGTTTCCGGTTACGCACAGACTGCAGCCACGGAAACACCCGCAGCAACAGACGCCCCGGAAACGGCGCAGCCGACCGCTGAAGCGGCACCCGCGACGGAAGAAAACACCACCACAGGCAGCAGCACCGACGTNCAGTCGCAGCTGAGCCTTGGTGANGATGCCGACGGGGAGCCGACCCTGGGCAAGCCCTACACCAAAGAGGTGATCGGTGCCTGGGAGATGCGCTGCATCAAGACCGAAGAAGAGNTCGACCCNTGCCAGATGTACCAGCTGATGGATGATGGCCAAGGCGCGCCTGTCGCCGAATTCTCGCTGTTCCGCCTGCCAGCGGGCGGTAAGGCGACAGCCGGTGCCACTGTGGTTGTNCCNTTGGAAACGGCCCTGCCCTCGCAGCTGACGCTGACCGTCGATGGTGGCAAAGCGCGCCGCTATCCTTTCGCTTTCTGTAACCCCGTTGGTTGCTACGTCCGCATGGGCCTGACCGAAGCCGATGTCGCCGCGTTCAAACGCGGGAAAGAGGCCGTGATCACCATCGTGCCCGCGCTGGCNCCTGACCAGAAGGTCGAACTGTCGCTGTCGCTGGACGGGTTCACCGCAAGCTTCGACAAATCCTCGGTTGTTGAAGACCGGTAAGCAAATGNTTGGCCCTCGGGCCGTTGAGACNACAAAGCCGCCCCGTTTGACGTGGGCGGCTTTTTTNATGGGCGGTGACCGCAGCCGTCANATCGCGCGCAGCGCCAGTACCGCGTTCATGCCGCCAAAGGCAAAGGCGTTGGACAGCGCNACCGTGACCCGCGCATCGCGGGCCACATTGGGCACCACATCCAAGGCGCAGTCGGGGTCTGGTTCTTCGTAGCCGATGGTGGGGGCGATCACNCCNTCGCGCAGGGCCATGATGCAGGCCAAAAGCTCTACCGCGCCGGTGCCGCCGATCAGATGCCCATGCATCGATTTGGTCGAGCTGATCATCAGCCTGTCTGCATGGGTGCCGAACACATCCGCCACCGCCGCACATTCGGTTTTNTCATTGGCTGCCGTNCCCGTGCCATGGGCGTTGATATAGCCCACCTCNTCCGGNTTGATCCGGGCGTCGTCCAACGCGCCTTTNATCGCNCGNGCGGCNCCCGCCTTGGACGGCATCACAATGTCCGACGCGTCAGAGGACATGGCAAAGCCCGATACTTCGCACAGGATATCAGCCCCGCGGGCGCGGGCGTGGTCATANTCCTCGAACACGAAAATGCCTGCGCCTTCGCCCTGCACCATNCCATTGCGATTGGCCGAGAACGGGCGGCAGGCGTCGCGNGACATCACGCGCAGCCCTTCCCACGCCTTGACCCCGCCAAAGCACATCATCGATTCAGATCCGCCTGTGACCATCGCCGGNGCCATCCCGCTNCGGATCATCGAAAACGCCTGCGCCATCGCGTGGTTCGAGGACGCGCAGGCGGTGGAAACGGTGAAGGATGGCCCCTTGAGGTGATGCTCCATGCTCACATGGCTGGCGGCGGCGTTGTTCATCAGGCGCGGCACCACAAAGGGATGCACGCGGTTCTTCCCTTCGGCATAGACCGCACGGTAGTTATCGTCCCATGTGCTGACCCCGCCGCCCGCCGTGCCAAGCACCACGCCGGATTTNGCCGAGAGCTCTCCNTTGAACTCAAGCCCTGATTGGCGGATCGCNTCNGCCGCGGCGGCAAGNGTGAACTGGGTGAACCGGTCATANAGCGCGATCTTCTGGCGGTTATACTGGCTTTCGCCGTCAAACCCNTGGACCTGACCNCCNATCTTGATCGACAGCCGGTCCACGTCGCGGAAATCAAGCGGCCCGATTCCACACACNCCGTTGCGCATGGCCGCAAGCGTNTCGGGCACGTTCAANCCNAGCGGATTGACCGTGCCCGCNCCCGTAATCACGACACGTTTCACGCGTCAGGCCTGCTCGGCGCGCAGCCGTTCCACCCCTGCGACAATGCTGGCCACGCTNGANATATCGAACCCCGTGGCATCCGGCTGGTTCGCGTTGAACGGCACCGATACGTCGAATGTCTCTTCNATCGCGAAGATGCTTTCGACNATGCCCATGCTGTCGATGCCAAGGCTTTCGAGCGTGCTGTTCATGGTGACATCCGATGGCGTCAGAAACGCTTGATCGGCGATAATGCTGATGACCTGATCTTTGATGTTCATCCTAAGTCTCCGTCAGAACGGGCCATGNNTCGGCCCTAGCTTGTCTCACTGTCTTTGGAGGTGCCCATCTGGGATTTTAACGCCGCCACATCGCGAAGCAAGCGCGGCAAACGGCGCAGCGCTTTGTAGCCTTCGATCTGCTTGCCCATTTCCGTCGCGGGATACCCCAGCAANGACCGGCCCGCGGGCGCGTTGGACAAGATCTTGGTGCCGCCGCCCGCGATCACCCCGTCGCCGATNGTGATATTGTCGCTGACGCCCACCTGCCCCCCCAGCACGACGTTGTCGCCGATGGTCACGGAACCGGCGATACCGACCTGCCCGCACAGCAGACAGTTTTTGCCGACCACAACGTTATGCCCCAGATGCACGAGGTTATCGAGCTTGCTGCCGTCGCCAATCACGGTGTTGCGAATGGTGCCGCTGTCAACCGTGCAGTTCATACCGCATTCCACGTCGTTCCCGATNGTCACACTTCCAAGGGTGTGAATACGGGTCCATTGTTGCGCTTTTGTGTCGCCNCGATCACCAAGGGTCTTGCGNGTCTGTTCCACCGTGCTGGGNTCAGCCGTCACGAACGAAAACCCGTCGCCGCCGATCCGCGCGCCCGGTTGCGCGATGAAATCATCGCCGATGCGCACCCGCGCGCCGATGCTGACNTGATCGCGCAGATAGGCGTTCTTACCCAGAACCGCGTCTGTNCCAATGTAGCACTGCGGCCCGATGACAGAGCCAGCGCCGATTTTCGCGCCCGCCGCCACAATCGCCAATGGNCCGACANAGACGTCCTCGGCCAGTTCGGCNGTCTCATCAATAACGGCAGAGGGGTGGATGCCAGCCCCGAACCCCTGCCCCGGATCCATCATGCGGGTCAGTCCCGACATGGCAAAGCGCGGACGGTCCGGCAGGATGGCGGCCTTCAACCCCATCTCTTGCCAATCGGCATCGGGCCAGAGCATGGCCGCGCGGGCCGATCCGTCAGACAGCGATTGTGCGTATTTGGGGCTCATGGCGAGCGCGAGATCGTCGGGGCCTGCGTCTGCCGGCTCTGCCAGTTTGGCAATCGAAATGGAGGTATCGCCGACCGCTGGCAAGCCAAGCGCGTCGGCGATCTGTTGGATGGTGTAGGTCATGTGCGGTCTCCCCTTGTCAGGGACGAGTTAACCCTGAACCGCGCCCAANGCCACCCCCGCCTTGCTCAGCGCATCCCAGATACGGCNATCGCGACCATAGATNTCGGCGCGATACTGCGTATGGCCGCGCGGCGTGGTGAAGGCGGTGCGGTAGATGATGTGGACCGGCACTTCGGTATCCAGATGGACGAAAGTCTCGCGNCCTGTGGCCAGTTGCCGTTTGAAATAGGCGACAGGATCAGCNGCTTGCGGGGCCAGCAGCGTATAGGCGAAATCAAANGGATCGGCGAGCCGCACGCAGCCGTGGCTAAAGGCACGAACGTCGCGGTCAAACAGGCTCTTGGAGGGCGTGTCGTGCAGGTAGATGTTGTATTTGTTGGGGAAAATGAACTTCACCAGCCCAAGCGCATTGGTCTGTCCCGGCTTTTGGCGCATGCCATAGGGGAAGGTGCGCGCTGTATAACGGCTAAAGTTCACNGACCCACGGCTGATGATCCGGCCACGATTATCGATCAGATCAATATGACCCGCGGCATTGGGGTTGCGCTGCATTGACGGCAGATATTCCTTGGTCACGATCGACCGCGGCACCGTCCACGTCGGGTTGATGACGATATATTCCATCACATCCGAGAATTCAGGCGTCAGNCGGTCCGATTGGTTCGCCCCCACGACCGAGCGTGTCTCGAAGGTGACCTGCCCGTTGTCGACGACGGACGCGGTGAAGGCGGGGATATTGACCAGCACGTGACGTGCGCCGCGTTCCTTGTTCANCCAGCGTTCACGCTCCATCGCGACGATGACGGATTGCAGCCGCGTCTCGACGCTCTTGTTGATCTCGGCCATGGTGCCNGAGCCGGCAACGCCGTCCTCATTCAGNCCGTGATCTTTTTGAAAGCTGCGCACCGCCTCTTGCAAAGTGGCGTCATAGGTCATCACGTTGGACCGTTTCAGATACCCCATCGACATCAACCGGTTGCGCAGCGCGACCACTTGCGTGCCTTGCGCCCCGGGCTTGAGCGAGGATGCAGGCACCGCGGGGCCCCAACCGCCTTGGGTCAGCAAATGCTCCATCCGCAGCTTTTCACGCATCAGGGCGTTATACTCCATCGTCCGCGGGCGCAGATTGCGCANGAACGGNGTGGGATCGGAGGANATGAAATCGGTGATATAGGTCTGACGGTCGCGGTATGGCACCTCGCGCACGATGGACGGATCAATGCGCGACGGCACCAGCACACCGGTTTGCAGATCACGGGCGTATTGCAGGAAAACGCGCGTCATCTCGACCTCNGCCAGCCCGCGATCCCGCGGGGTCTGCGCGTTTTTGAGCTTTTCCATCAGCCCTTGNGGGTCATAGCGNGCGACGGGTAGCCCGTGCAAATCAGCCGCGCGGATCGCNGACATAAGNGCGGCACGTCGGGCGCGCTGTGTCTCTGTCGCTTCGGTCCAGATCGGTGCATAGCCGTGGGTCCGGTAGTAGGCGGCGATATCCTCATCCCGCGCGGCGGCTTCGGCAACGGCCTGTTTGAACGCGGTCACCTGCGCAAAAGCGGGNTGCGGCGCGGTAAAGAGTGTCAGAGCNGTGGCAGCNGCCCCCAGAAAACCGGCCATGCGGCGAAATTTCCGCGATTGAATGCTTAAAATACGAGTCATTGATTCCCCCGAAATCGGTGAGCTTTGGATTTCCTAGATAGGCAGGGAACCCNATGCTCTTGTCCAATAACAATGCCCGTGAACTGAAAACTAAGGATAAATTGATGCTTATCGGCATCGCCCCTGTGGCAAAAATGAACAACCAACTAAGGGTTGCGCAAAAATTCGCCTAAATTTGTTGATGGATGGAACCTTTTCGATTCAGCACTTGGTTCAAGAATCGCGCTATGCCATAAATTGTTGCATCTGGGGATCGATGGAAAACTCCGTGTAACATCATGGAACCAAAGGCAGAAGACGGGACATACAATCAATGACTGGTAAGAGCACTTCGGGCATGACCCGGCGCTCCGTATTGGGCGCATTCGCAGCGACGGCCGTAGCAGCGGCACCGACCTTCGCAAACGCAGCAGGATTTTTGCGTGGGGCCGGCGATATTCGTCGCATCAAGATGTATTCCGGCCGGACNGGCGAACGCATCGACATGATCTATTGGATCGAAGGCAACTACATCAAAGATGCCGTATCCGAGCTGAACTATTTCATGCGTGACTGGCGTACCGATGGCGTCAAATCGATGGACCTGCGCACCGTGGACATCATGGCCGCGTCGCATAACCTTCTGGATGTGTCCGAGCCCTATATGCTTCTATCCGGCTACCGCAGCCCGCAGACCAACGCGATGCTGCGTTCCAGATCGCGCGGTGTGGCCAAGAACTCCCTCCATATGCGTGGTCAGGCGGCTGACCTGCGTCTGGCATCGCGTTCGGTGAACCAGATGGCACGTGCGGCGATTGCCTGTAACGGTGGCGGTGTTGGTCGCTATTCCGGCTCGAACTTCGTGCATATGGATTGCGGTCAGGTGCGTAACTGGGGCGGCTAAGCACCTCAGGACGACCACGGAAACAAAGCGCCCTCGGGCGCTTTTTTCGTTTCTAGACAACGCGCTATCCGATCTCTTTCGCTCAGCCTATCCACACGAGCGTCACCCAGGCCAGCACCCCATAGCGCAGCGCCTTGCCGATACCGACGATTGCGACGAAGGACCACAGCGGCTCTCTTAGCACCCCTGCGGTAACGGTCAGCGCATCGCCGACAACCGGAAACCAGCTGACCAGCAGCGACCAGCGGCCATAGCGCGCATACCACCGCTCGGCCCGCGCCATTTGCGACGGGGACGCAGGAAACCATCGCTTGTGCTGGAACCGCAGCACCGCGTGCCCCAGCCCCCAATTCACCACCGACCCCAAGACATTGCCCACCGTGGCAACCGCCAGCAACCCCAGAACCCCGTGCTGGCCGTGGATCATCAGCCCGACCAGCAACGCTTCGGATTGCATCGGTAGAATCGTCGCTGCAAGAAAGGCGACCGCGAAAAGGCTCAGGTAACCGGTCATCGACGCGCCCGAACCAACGGGCATCTGACGACCCGTTCGGGGCGTCGAAACCGATCACCGTAGAGGCGGAATATATCGTAAGGGGGGTATGGCGGACAGACAGGGATTCGAACCCTGGAGACGGTCTCCCGCCTACACACTTTCCAGGCGTGCGCCTTCGACCACTCGGCCACCTGTCCATCAACGGGGTTTAGCCCGACCACTGGGTGATTTGCAAGAGGCTTGTGCCACCATTAAAAAGCGACAAAGCCCAAGTCT